>JAUYFO010000074.1 GCA_030690925.1 Candidatus Moraniibacteriota bacterium | reverse complement strand
GATCAAGAGAGAGATTATGCGAATCGTCCCTGCCGCCTCCCTTACTCTCTTTCATGACCTGAGTGGCAGAGATAGGCTTATAAAAGCCACTATTTAAGATACAAAAAACCCCGTCTAAACGGGGGTTTTTTGTTTTGGTTTTGTCCAAAAGACTGCTAGCAAAAAACTATTTGCGCTTGGCGGTCTTCTTCTTCTTTGGAGCGGCCTTCTTGCGCTTTGGAGCGGCCTTCTTCTTTGAAGCTGCTTTTTTCTTAGCTGCCATAATGTTTCACCTCCTTCTAAACCTCCGCTCCTTTTCTCTCAGTGTATGTTTACCCTGAGATGAAGAACGTAAGGAATTTTATTTTTTTATTTTCACGACACAATATTTTTTGTGTGTGATACAGAAGTATTTCTGTATATTTTTATTATACTCTTTTTTTCTAAAATGAAAAGGGAAAATAAATACTGTCAACCCCTGTTACGTTGTTTCTCCACATAAGCTATCAAAGAATTACTCCATGGTGCAATCTGATAACGCCACTTACCTCACAAAAAAACTCTGTGCTGTGAAAATGTAACGGGGTCAAGGGTAATGTGTCGACAAAAAACTTACCACACACCTTGCACGAAAACATCTTTATCAGACAGTACCGAAAGTGCTTCACCATTTCATGGTGCCGTCCTTCTGCTGACAAACACAGTACAAAATCAGTGCAGAGAGCAGTCAGTTTTACACTCCACCAATGAAACATTTTATTTTCGTTGACGCAGTTAATGAATGCGCCAGCTAGCGAATTGACCACCAACAGAAAGTAGGAACCTCTTCCCCTCTCACCATGCCACACCACTCATAAAGCTAGTCTATACCAGAGTGAAAATGGACGTTTTTGTCTAGTTGACAGGCATTTTTTGGCGTTTTAGTATGAAAGAACAGGGGGTCGATATGGCCTTGAGAAAGCCGGGAATGTTTTCTCTGCCACAGGCTTCAACGCAAGCGGAACTTTAAAAAAGATCAAATACTAGAAAGAGAGGTGAACACTATGGAACATCAAGATCCGATGTTTGAAGAAGACTCTTCTGCTAACCAGGCCAAGGCCTGGATTCAAGAGAATCTCCGCATCATCGTCAGCGTCTTCATTGTTGCCGCGATTGCCCTAGGCATTTACTCATACTCGCAGCGTACAGCAATGCTGACAGACGATGAGAGTGCGCTCTTGGATACCAAGGGAGATGAGGCTGTACTCGACACAGAACAAGAAATAGGAATGACCGATACGACAATCAAGAGCGATGTCAAGACCGGCGTTGTTGTCACTCCTGAACAAAGCCGCGAAACCGAGACCTCTTTCGTGGAGCAGGCGCAAGCTGGCGATGGCACTACTCATTTAGCTCGCCGAGCGTTGGCACACTACCTCGAAAAGAACACGGACTCTTCACTGACCACTGAACACAAGATTTACATTGAAGATTACCTTCGCAAAAACATCACTTATCAAGAAACCGTTACTACCAAGACTTCCGTCGATTTCTCGAAAACTCTGATCCGTCAGGCTATCGAAAAATCCAAGGCCCTCAACGACAACCAACTGCAGAACCTCAAGCAGTATTCTGCCCGTGTCAGCGCTTACCGCTAGACCGTTATTGCACGCTATTCCGTTCTTTCTCTAGAGAAACAATAAAACCCCGCAACGGCGGGGTTTTATGTTGTCCAATTTTAACGAGCAAACACTACTACATCACCGACTCCCAAGAGATCCGCCTCACCAGCATTGACCTCTAGTACCTGGTTCGCTAATACGGCCGGACGGTACACTGTTTCTGCATCAGAAACAATGCGGCGCTCGATATGAACCACTCTCCCATCAAAAAGCCATATGATATCCAGGGGAAACCGCATCTCCTTCATCCAAAAAGCACGCTCTCCTGGGGTCTCAAAGAGAAACAGCATAGCACAATCCTCACACAGACTCGCTCGGCCTCCCAATCCCTTGGCTCGCTCCTGATTACTATCAGCCACCTCCAGGGCATAGCTCTGACTATGAAACGCCACCTGACGGGGTAAGCGCTCGAAAGAAGATCCATTCAACCACCAGGATATCACCCCCAGTAATAACACTGTACCCAATAACAAAATCTTTTTTTTCATAGAGAAGCTCTCAAACGCTCTTTTTGTTTCGTCCTATAAGCCACAAAAATAAGTAAAGAGAAAATAACCGTCAGTGAAAGGAGAAAGGCAATAAATTTCCCCAGCACCGCTGTATTAAGTGCGACTACCGCAATGATACCCGTCAGGATCGAGAACAGCCAGGCGATGTGCCCTTCCTTCCAGCCCAGTTTACGAAGCTTGTAGTGCAAATGGCGCTGATCCGATTGAAAAATAGAGACCCGGGCGACGAAACGCTCACCAATTACCCAGAGAGCATCCGCTACGGGCAAGGTGAGGACCAGCAGTGCTGTAGCTACCTTCGTTCCCGCAATAATAGCGAGTACTGCAATGAGAAAACCCAGAAACATCGACCCCGTCGTTCCCGCGAGAATCTTGGCTGGATGGAGATTGAAAAAAAGAAAGCCGGCAGTCAAGCCGGCAGCAATAATGGCCAGAATGGCCACCGGCGGCTGATTCACTTCCGGCTTAAGACTGAGAAAAAAGACAGTGAGAAAGGTAATGAATGATACTCCGCCCAAGAGGCCGTCAAGGCCGTCCATCCAGTTGACGGCGTTCATAACAAGGAGCATCCACCCAAACAGGACCAAAAAACTAAGCAGCGTCAGTAACATTCCCTGTTCAGAAAACAACAATACCTCACCAAACGGAACCTTGATCGCTGTAATCCGTATTCCAAAGGTGAAGATGATGATCGTGACCGCTACCTGAAAGAAAGCCTGGGCTTTGAATGATAGCTCACGAAAATCATCCCACAGACCAAAACCACAGACCAGAAGACCACCGATTAACAAGCCAAAAAATTCCCGAGTCATCACCAGGTGAGGGTCAAATACTACCGTACCCATAAAGGCAATACCCATAGCCACTCCTCCCAAACGAGAAAGGCTGTGCTTCCCCTGGTGACGTTTACCATGACGCCACACCTGACGCTGAAACATGGGGACTAAAAGAAAGAGGAGGCACAAGCCGATGGTAACAGAAAAAGCGATGAGTAGTGGCAATAGAAAGAGGTCAAAGCGCATAAAAACCGAAAAGGTCAGTAATTGATAAACGCCGTACTCATACTAGCAATCAGAATACCACAAGAAAGCATCCCCGCTGACAGAAGCATCAAATAGCAGGCAATCCGTTCCGCCCTCATGTAGAAGCGTCTGGCCAAAAATACATGCCCCCCATAAAAGAGTACCCCGAGGAGCGGCAGGATATACGCCTGCCACCATGTCCCCAGAAGATCCACCCCGAAATAGACATTGTAGTGGAGTACGAGTGGCATCTCACTGGGACGGATGAAGTACCATAACAAAGCAAAACTAATGGGAATTGGCAGGAAAGCAGTCACTAAAAGGATACGTCCGATGGTATTCTCGCTAAAGCTTACGCCCTTATCCGATTGGGCAAGTGATTCTTCCCAGGTAGCTCCTTCCTGTTTCACCATAGACATATACTATACGGAATTCTCCTCTGCCTTTTCTGTTTTCCCTACTAAAAGCGCAGCTGTTCCCTCGGGAAGGTGTTCATTGCCCAAACGAGCATGCTCCAGTTGATCTCCAACTTTCCCGAGATACTTCTCCGCATCCTCATATTTCTTGCTGGCATTGCCGATATGACTACCCAGGACCTCAAATTCCTTTTCAAAACGCTCATAAGCACGGCTTAATTTCTCCAGTTGTCCCATAATCTCCTTGGCTCGCTTTTCGATCTGTAACCCTTGAAGGCCGAAAAGAATGGTCCGCATATAGGCGTAGAAAGAGTTGGGTGAGACTGGCATAACCCGCCGCTTGGTCAGATAATCGAGTAGTCCTTGCTCATCATCATCTTTGATAATAATCTCGTAGTACACATTTTCTGCCGGGATATACATGAGAGCGAAATCAAGCGTCCCCTCCTCAGGCACAATGTACTTGCTAGCGATAGCATCGACATGCTTCTTGACATCGCTATAGAACTGCCGCCGTGCTGCCCGCCGTTCCTCCTCGGCCTTCGCCACAATCACCTTCTTGAAGTTCTCAAGAGGAAACTTAGAATCGACGCTTACGTTACCTCCTTTCAACCTGATGAGAGCATCCACTACTTCC
>JAUYFO010000068.1 GCA_030690925.1 Candidatus Moraniibacteriota bacterium | reverse complement strand
GCCATTCTATGCTGGTGGTATACAGACGAAGTTGAGTTATATTTTTTCTACTCAGAAAGCCAAGGATTTTCACACAGCAAAACAGAGCGCTATCGTGAAAGTTCCGGAGGCATATTATACCGTTATACCCCTTCTTAAGGCTGACAAAGAGGATTATAAAATTACTATGTTACCATACTCTCCTGGATCGAGTATCGGACGGGTCAGTCTTCCAGAGTGGAAAGTGAACGGTCCGCATGTGGCACGATATTTCTATAGTCAGCCGTTTGTTGAACTGACGGCACCATATATACCGGGTTGGAAATTTGCACAGGATTTTGAAAACGCGCAATACGATCCTCAATGGATAACAGATCTGTACGGGCTGATTGGTGTGAAATATATTTTTTATCATAAGGATGCCAAGTCTGATAGTATTGAAAAAATGGAAGAGTCTAGAAAATACTTAGAGGGTGTCGGAGCAATAAAGCGCATAACGGACAATGAATTCTTTACACTGTATCAAATTGATGAGAAGAGAGTGTTTCCATATGTGTATTCAACAGATGAACAAGATGTCTTCGTAAAGTCGAGCCCTGAAGGGCTTTCTGAGAAAGTGCAGAGTCTATGGAAGGGAGCTTCTGCCTTAAGTTATAAGCGGCCGAATTCGAAAAAAACGGTAGTGGCTGTTGACGGACTCATGAACCGGTCTCATGTATTTTTGAATGAGAAGTATGACCTGCTCTGGAGGGCTGAGTACGTATCGCGCGATGGGAAGCGTGTCGAGCTTGAGAGAGATGAGAATGTGAAATATGCCAATGCATGGGAAATAGACGGAAACCTGTCTGGGGGAACGATTGAGATGTATTATGCGCCACTTCGACTTTTCTATCTTGGCCAGTGGATATCTGGAATAACTTTATTACTCATTGTTGTTGGAGCAGCGTCTGTATTACGAAAAAAAGAATAATTCATAAGTGAAAGACCCGTATGGATCGTATTCAGAATCAAAGAGATTTTATTGAAACTTTTGTGAGGGGGAGAAAATTGGATATTGGATTGCTGGGTGCTGGAATCTTGATGGGTATATCCTTTAATTGGAATATCGTTGAGATTGCAATTTTTCTTGTCTTTATTTGGTCGATTATCGGACCGATTGCTAGTCGGTACCTAGCGTGGCCAGCGGTGTTTTTTTTGGCTTTTACTCCAATGTTGCTTTTTTTGGGGAGAAAGGAGCAGGCCGAGGAATTTGCTATCTATGCCTACTATTTCATGGTGATGGCGGTGATTCGGGGGGTTATTGAGGTTCGGGGAGAAAAAGAGGAGAATCATGAGGAAAAAGGCTTGTGAAAGTCATTTATTATCACTATTTTTATACCATAGTCAAAATATGTTGACACTTTATTGGAGTTGGGTATAAAATGGAGGTAAACTACTAATGATTGATTATGCTAAAAAATCGTTACCTTGAGCAGAAAATCACCAGCGATCTTACTCAAAAGATGGTTTTTATTGGTGGGCCGAGACAGGTAGGGAAGACAACGCTGGCCAAACAGATAGGGAATCAGTCTTATCAAAAATATGCCTATTTGAATTGGGATAATATTGATGACAAAAAAGCTATTCTCAAATCAGCATTTCCAGCTGATGCCCAGTTGCTTATTTTTGATGAAATCCATAAGTATCGCAATTGGAAAAATTATATCAAAGGTCAGTTTGATAAGAACAAAGAACTGTTTGATATTCTTGTGACTGGCAGTGCCAGACTGGATCTCTATCAAAAAGGCGGTGATTCTCTGCTTGGCAGGTACTATTACTTCAGACTCCATCCCTTTTCAGTGGCGGAAGTGCTCAAGAAAAATAACCTTGTCGTTCCGTTTGAAAAGCTTTCCTTTTCATCCGAACCCGCCATGCCTGCGACTTTCAAACGACTTTTCGAGTTTGGCGGATTTCCGGAGCCGTTTATCCATGAAGACAAGGAGGCACTCAGACGATGGCATAATCAGAGAATAGAGAAGATCGTGAAAGAGGACATTCGCGATGTCGAAAGTATACGGGATATATCCACACTACAGACGCTGGCTTTGCTTTTGCCGGAAAAGGTAGGTTCGCAATTTTCACTCAATTCTCTCCGAGAAGATATTCTCGTTTCTCATAAAACCATTTCGTTCTGGATGGATGTTCTTGAGCATTTTTATTATCATTTCAGAATTCCTACTTACTCTGCGAAAAACATACACTCGCTTCGCAAAGAAAAAAAGATGTATCTCTGGGATTGGTCAGAGGTACCTTCTGGCTCAGCTCGTCTTGAAAACATCGTTGCCTCGCATCTTTTGAAGCTCTGTCACCTCCTCTATGATGCCCAAGGGTACAAAGCAGAGCTTCATTATCTCCGGGATCGCGACGGACATGAAGTCGACTTCCTTATCGCCGTAGATAAAAAGCCATGGATGGCGATCGAAGTAAAGAGTTCTGATCAAGTCCCATCCAAGCATCTGCATTATTTTGGAAAGAAACTCTCCATTCCTTTCAAATATCAATTGGTACAGACTGAAAATATTGATTTTATTCAAAATGACATTCGTGTGATGAGCGTTGATAAATTTCTAAGTGCACTGGTGTAACAGAATGTTCTGTTTCAGAAAAATCATCTTGTTTCTTGAAAGCGGATATTTAGGACAGTGTTCCATGAACTGGAATTATCTCATCAAAAAACCTACCCCACTAATCAGGATAGGTTTTTGAGATAAAGAGACAGTGGAGCGCACACAGTCGGAGAGTTTTCAATCCGACATTCCCTTGTGAAAACAAGGATTCTTTCTTTGAATTATACGCGTTTCTCGGCTTTACGGAAGACTCACGCCTTTCAACCTGTAATCAGGTATCTCGATATCATAAATGGTATTGTGACATATTTCTTCTGTTTTGTACAGAGTTTGCCAATTTGGGCTTTCCCCGGTAAAATAGGGGTATATGAATGACATCAAACCGTACCTGTCCGTGGTTGTCCCTTTGTATAATGAAGAGGGGAATGTGGCGGAGTTGTATCGAAAAATCTATGAGGCGGTCCAGAAAATTGGACGGCCTTTTGAGATTATCTTCATTGATGATGGTTCCAAAGATGGGACGTTGGCAGCTGCTCGGGGTCTTTCCCCATTGAAACTGATTGCTTTCCGCAAGAATTTTGGTCAGACAGCGGCCTTTGATGCTGGATTCAAGGAGGCTCGGGGGGAGATCGTGGTGACACTTGACGGTGATCTGCAGAATGATCCGGCTGATATCCCGCTCTTGCTTGACAAGATGGCTGAGGGCTACGACGTAGTGTCTGGCTGGCGTTTCAAACGTCAGGACCCGTGGAGCAAGAAAATTCCATCCCGTATCGCCAATTTCCTCCGCAAGATTCTCATTCAGGACAATATTCACGATTCGGGTTGTAGTCTTAAGGCTTATAAACGGGAGTGTTTCAAGGATCTTGATTTTTTCGGGGAGATGCATCGTTTTATCCCGGCCATTCTGGAGCTTGAGGGATACCGGGTAGGGGAAGTGAAAGTATCACATCATCCCCGCATTCATGGGGTGACCAAGTACAACTGGAAGCGCGGCATCAAGGGCTTCGTCGATATGATTTCTATCTGGTTTTGGCGAAAATATTCCCATCGGCCACTACACTTATTCGGAGCGACAGGGGTAGTGCTTTCTTCTTTCGGAGCGGTGATTCTGCTGTGGATGATGGTTGAAAAATTCTACTTTGGGGCCTCTATTTCCGAGCGCATGTGGCCGCTCGTTGGTATCTTTTTCACCCTGGTCGGGGTGCAGCTCTTCGTGTCGGGCCTCTTGGCTGATATCGCTGTGCGCAGCTATTATCAGGGGCGCCACCGCATGAATTACAATATTCGTGAGGTGCGTGAGCAGTAGCGAACGGGGTTTAGGTTGCAGGGTAAAGGGTTCAGAAATGAATGTTTGTTAATTTTTTTGTTTATGAAAGTCACATTTCTGGGGACTGGTTATGTCGGTCTTGTGTCGGGTGCTTGTATGGCAGAGATTGGGCACGAAGTGATCTGTGCCGATATCGATGAGAAGAAAATTGCCTTACTAAAAAAGGGTGTTGTTCCTATTTACGAGATTGGTCTGGAGGAAATTGTAGAGCGCAATACCAAGGAAAAACGTCTCCGTTTTACGAGTGATCTGAAAGGAGCAATTCAGGCATCTGATGTGGTGTTTATGGCGGTAGGGACGCCGGAGGACAAGGTGACGGGCCAGGCAGACCTGCAGTATGTTTTTGCGGTAGCTGAGACCTTTGGCAAGCATCTCAATGGCTACAAGGTGTTTGTCGACAAATCGACCGTGCCAGTCGGGACGGCTGAGAAAGTGGAGGAGATTATTAAGAAGGCTTCTAGGGGGAAACATCCTTTCGAGGTCGTCTCTAACCCGGAATTTTTGCGTGAGGGAGCGGCCGTCAAGGATTTTCTTAATCCCGATCGAGTGGTGCTCGGGGTCAAATCGGCTAAGGCACGAAAACTAATGGAACAGGTCTATCGTCCCATAGCGCGCAGCGGCCGGCCAATAGTGTTTACTGATGTGCGGAGCGCCGAGATTATCAAATATGCAGCCAACGCTTTTTTGGCGATGAAGATTACTTTTATCAACGAGGTGGCTAATTTCTGTGATGTGGCAGGGGGCAATGTGAAAGAAGTGGCCAAGGGGCTCGGTCTTGACGCACGGATTGGAAATCGTTTTCTCTATGCCGGCATCGGTTATGGTGGATCGTGTTTCCCAAAAGATGTGAAAGCGTTTATTGAAACGGGGCGGGAATATGGATCACATTTTGCTGTCATCGAAACAGTCAATGAAGTCAACATTGCCCAGCGTATTAAGCCCTTCGTAAAACTGAAAGAAGTTTTTGGAAAGAAGCTGAAGAACAAAACCATTGCGGTGTGGGGTCTGGCTTTCAAGCCACGGACCGACGATATTCGCGAAGCTCCGGGGATTGAGAATATCAAGCTGTTTCTCGAAGCCGGGTGTCGGGTCCAGGCTTTTGATCCCGTCGCTATGCCCAATACCAAGCGAGTGTTGAGGCATGATAGCCTGACGTATACCAAAAAAGCACTGGATGCTCTGGAGGGCGCCGATGTGCTCGTCATTGCTACTGAATGGGATGAATTCCGAGTGGTGGATTACAAGAATTTGAAAAAAATGATGAAAGACAGAATCATCTATGATGGGCGCAACGTCCTTGAGCGTTCTGAAGCCGAAGCGGCCGGGTTTAAATACTACGGGATTGGGGTCTAGCATGTGAAAAGTGAGAATGTTAAAAGGTTCATAATGTTTTCTCTCTTCAAACTTGATAAACTGTAAAAACATGTTTGCATGAAAATTCTGTTTTTGAATTATGAATATCCGCCCCTGGGGGGAGGAGCTGGAGTGGCAACGGAAGCATTGCTTAAGGAATGGGCTGGTTCTTCGGCAAATACGACATCTGAAGAGCCATCGATGAATGGCAAGGTATCGGATATCGAGGTGCATCTAGTGACGGCAGCAGTGGGTACGGCTCTTGAACATATCCGCGTTGGAAAGAATGTCTATATCCACCGGATACCGATTGGCAAGAATCCCAAGAAACTGCACTCACAGTCACTTCGTGATATTTTCGTCTATACGGTGAAGGGGTGGTTTTTTCTCCAGATGTTTCTTCGTCATGAAAAGAAAAAACAACCATTTGATGTGACGCTTGCCTTCTTCACCGTTCCCTGTGGTTTCATAGCTTATCTCCTCAAGCTGTTCTATGGTATCCCGTACGTGGTATCACTGCGGGGAGCGGATGTCCCGGGCTTTAGTGAGAAGTACGATACTCTCTATTTTTTTCTTAAGCCGTTGGTGCGCTTTCTTTGGAAGCGAGCCGAAAAAGTGATCCCCAATAGTATTGGTATCCGTGACTTGGCGCTCCGAACCAGCCCCAAGCAGTCGATGACTATTATTGAGAACGGAGTGGATACAGTGTCATTTGTTTCCAAAGATGGTGAGCGTTCTTTTGATCCCATCATTTTCCTTTCCACCTCTCGCCTGACCCTGCGCAAGGGGATTCATCATTTGGTAGAGGCCTTTGCGGTAGCCGTGCAGCACGCAACCGTGCCCATGGAACTTCACCTCATCGGTGAGGGAGAACAGAAAGAAATGCTCGAGGCACGGGTAGCGATATTGGGGATAGCGGATCAGGTGAAATTTCTCGGACGGGTAGAGCGCTATCTCTTGCCGCAGTTTTATCAGAAGGCCCATGTCTTTGTTTTGCCATCAAAGAATGAGGGCATGAGCAATGCGGCCCTGGAGGCGCTTGCCTCGGGCTTGCCACTGATAGTATCTGGTACTGGGGGTATGCAGGAGCTAGTAACCGATGGTGTCAACGGATTTTTTGTTGATCCGGAATTGACAGCACCGTTTGCAGAGACGTTGGTGAGTCTGGCTCAACACCGAGAGAGTATCATCGCTTTTGGGGCAGAGAGTCGGCATCGGGCAGAAGAGCGTGGCTGGGACAAGGTGGCCGGACGTTTCCATGACATTCTCGAGTACGGTATCAAAAAGTAAGCGTCCGAGTATTATTATAACGACCGTTGTAAAATATGGACATGATATGAAAAAAAATTTGTTAGCCTTGGCGAAGGTGGTGGTGACACTGGTTTTGGTGTTCTGGCTGGTTAATCGGGTAGATTGGCGCGGAGTAGGACAAGAATTATCACAGGTGTCGTGGGCCTTTTTAGTTCTTTACGTCATTTTTCAGATTGCGGGTAACCTTATTTCGGCCAAGAAGTGGCAGATTATCGCTTCCTACAAGGATCTACACTTTACGCTCAAGGAAGCCTTTTTCACTTACATGACCGGAGCGTTCATCAATAACTTTTTGCCTTCGACTATCGGGGGCGACGCTTACCGTGGATTGTGGCTAGCCAAGCGTTCGGGGGCGCGAACAGCCGCGCTGTCTACGGTAGTCTTTGATCGTTTTATCGGCTTGTGGACGACGGCGCTTTTGGCGCTCGTTCTGAGCTTCACCCTCTGGTCGCACATCACTGAGAGCTGGCCACTTTTTATTACCCTCGCCATTTTATTCGGATTCCTGGTAGTCGATCTGGTGGTGATCTATCTCTATTGCCGGCCCTGGTTTCAGGAGTTTGTAGTGCGCATTTCCTTTCATCAACTCAGGCGTCTCTTGGAAGAAATTATTTTTTATACTAAGAAACATATTTGGCTGCGCACCAGCCTGTGGTCGAGCCTCTTTATTTTCGTTGGTATCGGACTCTCCAACTATACGCTGTTTCATGCTCTGGGTAGCGACATCGCCTTCCTGCCGTTTCTGGCCACTATTTTTTTGGTGGCGATCGTGGCTAGTATCCCGATATCGATCAATAATATCGGGATCAAAGAATGGGCCTACGTGGTTTTTTTTGGTCTTATCGGGGTGAGTGTGGAAACCGCGGTGACGGCAGCACTGCTCTCGCGCTTCATTCAGCTGTTCCTTTCTTTCATCGCTCTGCCGCAGTATTTAAGCACTC
>JAUYFO010000046.1 GCA_030690925.1 Candidatus Moraniibacteriota bacterium | reverse complement strand
GATCATCGAACCGCTTCTCCAGATTAATAAGATGTGTTGTCACTTCGCCATTCCCTCCCCCTCGTTTCTGCAGCACCTGATAGGCAAAAAAGGCTAGACCCAAGAGCAGGCTAGCCGCCACCACAACTATCAGAATCAAGGCCCATGCTGGCATACTTTTTTTCTATTAGGATGTGGTACACTACTTTTTCAGGCCGGCAATAAACCGCTTCAGTTCAGGCACCTTGTTAGTGACTGCTTCATACGGCCCCTCGAGAAATTCAATGAAGAAACGATCTAACATATTGAGACGATAGTGCAACTCCTCATTATTCATGAGAACAAAACGGATTTCTTTGCCAACCTCGGCCTCCAGATGAGCGATGGCGTGTTTCAGTTTTGTGCGATTGACATTGTTCACCACCAGGATCATATCCACCTTGCTCTTGGGATAGTTGAGAAAAAGCCCACTAATGAGGGTCAACTTGACTTCGCCGACAACCCTGAGTTTCCGAAAAATCTGCGATTGAGCATGAACATTCAACTTAGAGACTAAACTCTTCAGTTCGGTATAGAAAGGGAAATCCTCATTAACAATGAAGCACTTACGCCCCTTGCGCGAACGTTCGATGATCAGTTTCATTTTGATCAAACGCCCCAGTTCCCGTGAAGCTTCGGGTCTTCCAATCATCGTTTTTTCAGAAACTTCAGCCGCACTGAACTCTGCTCCCGGATTCAGCAGAAAAAAACGGATGAGGCGAGAACGGGCTTTGGATCCAAACAGGGTATCGAAGAGAGCGAGCGACATACGTTATACGGACATTAGCATACGAAAAACTATAATCAGGAAAAACTGTTTACCATCAGTATACGGGAAAGGGCACAGGAAGTCAAAACGAGAAAGCGACTGCGGCCAAACCACTGCCTGCTTACTAAAAAGCTCTCGGATAAGAGCTTTTGTGGTATACTATAAATACTATCCTTCCTGGAGATCGCTCTCCTTATGCACCGTAAATAAATCTCTTTTCGAAGTGGTTCATCCTGGTATGCAAGAGAAAAAACGCCCAGAAAAAACAAAAGCTTTGCCGGAACTGAAAGCTTCGGTCACCGAGGTTCTGGTGGTCAGTGGGCGCTCTTTCCAACCCTTTATCCGGACCTTCAGCTATGTGGGTGAAAACGTCACCAAGTCAGACCTGGGGACACTGCTTGGTGTCTTCGAAATCGATGACCAGAGTGAAGACTCCGCCTACATCGTCAACTTTTTGGCCTCAGTCGCCAAAAAAGAATACTTCAACAACCCGCGCCGTGGCGCCATCGAAAGTTTCGAGGCCGCTCTCCACAAGATTAATCTGGCACTCGCCGAGCTGGTCAAACATGGCAACACCACCTGGCTCGGGAAGTTTCATGGCACTCTCGGCGTACTGGAAAAAAACAACCTACATTTTTCCGTCACTGGCCAGGCCAAAATTCTTCTTTCAAGAAACGATACCATCGCTGATATTAGCATCGGTCTAGCTTCGGAAGAGTCTTCACTCCACCCCATAAAGACCTTTGTTGAGGTCTCTAGTGGCCGCCTGGCCACCACGGATCAGATCCTACTCTGTTCTCCCGAACTCCTGGCTCTTTTTTCCCTCGAAGAACTGACCAAATATGCTGTACGCATGGATCATGAGCGCTTCGCTCAGTTTCTCAAAACCGCCCTAGTCAACGAGCTCGACATGGCCGGTCTCATGATTGTCGACGTTACCGAAAACACTACCCCGATTACCGAGAATAAAAAAGCAAAAGAAGTCGCTCCTGCCCGTACCGCCAATGTTTTCAGTCAATCTGCGTTTCTTCCCAAAAAACCAACCGAGGCTCCTTCTGTCCAGGAAACACTGGCCGACGAACAGTATACCAAAGCAAAAGAGGAAGAATATATCGATACCAAGACCGGTCATATCTATATCCAAGGAGAAACTCCGGCTGGAGAGAGTGGGCACCCACAATGGGAACAGTTCCGGCTTGGCTTCCAGAATACCCTGCATACATTTGGCCACCTCGTAGCATCACAAAAGAAATGGATCTCCAGAGGTCGCAAACATGTGGTCAGCGGCAGCCTAATTGTGATAGAAGGAATTCACAACTTCACCAAAGGTGCCGCTCGTTCTCTCAGACGACAGTGGCGTAAACAGCGAGCGGTGAGAGCAGAGAGAAAAGCAGAACAAGCTTGCGCCGCAGCAAAAGAGGCGGCGCAAGCTGCTATGGCGCCCGTCACTCCTCCGGTACAGGTCAAAAATGAGCAAGTGATTCCTGTGGCAGAAGTTACTTCTATCACACAAGAAGAGCCCCTCACACAAACGGTCGTGTCAGGTCCGTCCCCAACCAAAATCCCAGAACTCGGGGAGGAGATGCCACTATTTCTGCGAGAAAAACTAGCCCTCTTCTATAAGCGTCAAGAGGCGGTCCAGCTCCCAACAACCGAGACACCCATGACTCCTTACCACTTAGCGGTCCCAGGTGGCAGCCTTCTTCGTTTTTGCTCAGCAATCCTACAAAAATGCTCCGCGGTGATGCGCACACTCTGGCAATGGCTTTACACCATCGGAGAAAATCTCTGGCGATTCTTTTCTGCTGTCCTCTCTCCTAGCATAAAAAAGAGTCTCACGCTTTTCCAAAACCTATCCCTGCACCAGAAACAGATTTTCCTGGTGAGCGTGAGCGTAGTCCTCTCTTTAGTAGTGCTTGGCGGCTACTTCCTCTCAAGAAATACCACAAAACAACCAACCACCGCCACTGAGGCAGTCACCGTCATTAGTGCGACACCTGAAAGTCAAGACACGCCTGAAAGTACACTCACCACTATCATTGATACTCCCCCAAACACAATAGTGACCTCAGTAATTCTTGGTGGTGAAACCTATGTCATCACTGAAAAAAACATCCTCTCGGTCACTGACAATGAATCCTTTCCCATCCCCAGCAACAGCCCAACTCAGTACGCTACCGCCATGAACGACCTCCGACTCATCTTCATTTTTACCGAAAACGGCCGCCTCTACGCCTTTAGTCCCATCAGTAAAACCTTCGTCGAAAATACCTTGGCGCTCGGCGAAGGAGTTCATATCACGGCCATCGGTACCTATCTCACCTATCTCTATGTCTTAGACAGTGCCACCGACCAGATCTATCGCTTCCCGCGGGCCGACGGCGGCTTCGGAGCCGGTGTCTCTTGGTTCAAAGACTCGACTCTGATCGAAGACGGTGCCCAAATGGCGGTGAGCGAAACTATCTTCATCTCACCTGATAGCGCCACGATCAAGGGTTTCTTCCGTGGTCGAGCCAGCGTCACCCTGGAAGCGCCAGCCGGACTCCACGTCACTGCGCTTTACACCTACCCCGGCCTCACCAATGTCTACGCTCTCGACCGTGACAACAAGCGTGTCCTCATCTGGAGCCAAGACGGAAAACTGTTGAACACCCTGTCAAATGACAAACTTTCGGAAGCGCAAACCCTCTCCGTCAATGAAAAACAAAACGAGGTCTTCGTCAGTACCGAACACACTCTCCTTTCTTTCAAGATAAAGTAGGGATTTCTTTCTCGTCAAGCGTAGTTTTTTACAGCAAGCAACCTTTCAAAGTACCACTTGCTTGCCCCTGCGAGGCAAGCTGCATCACGCTTCCGCCCACGCTCTTTTTCCTACGGAAAAAACCGTGCCCGCGCGGGCTCCAGAGTTACTTTGAAAAATTCTTGCTGAAAAAACTTATCCGCTGCTCGTACTTTTGAGTTTTCGTCAATATAGGTATAAAAAAGAGACTATTTCAAGCCTTAAAATGTCACTATTTTAGTTCTCCCTCACAAAAATTCTCTTGGGCACACCTGACCCAGTATTTCAAGAAATATCCTTTCATTTTCTTCATCCGTTTCGCTCGGTCACCTCTCTGATGAGTTCGTCGGTAACAGTCGAGCGTAACAGGACGGTCTCGACAGGATAGCTCCCTGTTCGACAGAATGAGTCATGAGAGGTTCGAGAGAAACACAGGGGAAGAAAAGGGAAGATATTTTTTTGAATTACCTAGAAAAAATAACAGGTATTCACCCCAGGGCAAGCCCTGGACTCAAAAACGAACTGATGTTCGTTTCTTTCCGCGGCAAGCCGCGGGGTATGCCACCTGATTTTACCGGCACTGCGTTCGGAAACGAAAACAAGTTTTCACTTCACTCACTTCGTTTGGTAATAAAGTGACCCTACACCTTTGCCCCTTCAGAAAGTTGCATGCGCGTCATGATCTCACGGTTGACGATGGTAGCGTCGCGACCATAGCGCAGACGGGAAAGTTCTTTGAGAGCATTGGCCACTTCCTGGTCCCCATGAGTTGGTGGGTAGGTTTTCATGTTAAACGGTTTGGTCAGCTCGTTGTTCATGAGCAGCCGCACGAAACACTGGTAGTTATCCACGTTCACGATATCATTGGCGGTGAAAACTGGAGCGAACTGCTTTTCCAGAAACTCTGCGTCCTCTGGTCCAACTCGGAAGGTAGTGAGTGATCCAACATTGCCGAACACTGCCTTGGAAATCTCTTCTTTCAGCTGAGCAATGAACTGATGAGCCAAAATAAGCACCAGCTTGTACTTGCGGGCTTCGGAAAGAATCTGCGCGATCGACGTCGTGGTGACATTCTGGAATTCATCCAGATAGAGATAAAAGTCCTTACGTTCCGCTTCGGGAATATCCACTCGTGAAAGGGCGGCCATAAGAATTTTACCCACGATCACCATGCCAAGCAATTTAGCATTGATCTCACCAATCTTACCCTTGGACAGATTGACCAGCACGATTTTGCCACTGTCCATCAGCTCGCGGAAGTTAAGCGTGCTCTTCTGCTGAGCGATGATGGGACGCATCATATCGTTACTAATGAACGTCGTCAGTTTGGATGTAATATACGGCACCATATTTGCCAGCGACGCCTCGCCCCCTGCCTTTTCGGCCTCCTTCATCCAAAAATCACGCACGATGGGATTGGTACACTTGGAGAGTTTATAGCGTCGGAATTCCTCATCAGCCAAAACTTTCGGGATTTCCATAAGAGTGGATCCGCTCTCGGGGTGCTCCATGATAAGCAGCATGGCATTTCGTATATACTGTTCAAACATCGGTCCGCCCGTCGCCTTCAAATCATATAATTGATCAAAGATGCCAATCATTTCATTGATGACAAAAGTTTTCTGTTCCGGATGAGCCGGATCATACTCGAGCATATTGATCCCAATCGGTCGCTCTACATCGGCCGGATCGAAGATAATGACGTCTTCAGCCCGCTCTTTGGGTATAGCCGTCAAAATATCCTCGATGGCATCCCCATGAGGATCGATGAAACAGAAACCCTTGCCGGCGCGAGCATCTTTCTTGGCCATCTCCTGAAGATAATTCGACTTCCCTACACCAGTCTGTCCAATGACGTACATGTGGCGACGCCGATCGTTATCAGTAATCCGGATCTCACTCTTGGTTCCCCGATACTCGTTGTAACCAAGGAGGATGCCTTCCGTCGGAATATTAACCGGCGGTGGAGCTGCCCCAGCCTTCAACCACTTAATCTTCGGTGTCTCAGTGGTCGAGATAGGGAAGTGGAAAATACTGGCTAATTCCTCGACGCTCAGGATCATAGTGCTCTCCTCATCGACATTACGGAAGATATAGTCATAGATAGCATTCTTCCCTTTGACACGCTTCTTGATACGGAAGCTGTTGACCTCCGGGTTATCGAATTGCCCGAAAGCATTCTCCATATGAGCCAAAATCTCCTCGGCTCGTTCCTGGGTAGCCGCAGAAGAAAGAAGGCGGATATTAACACGAAAAGCGCCTTTGCTCGCCTTGCCGTCGATGGCTTTGACCAATTCCTGCTCCTCCGGAGTCAGAGCAACCATTTTCTTTTCTTCTGGTACGACCGGTTTCTTGGCATTGGGATTGGTGGTGAGCATAGTGACTGCACCCTGACGCAATTCTTTTCCCATCAACTTGGCAAAAGACTGCGAGCGCGCATCTTTGAGCCGTTTACCCTCCTGCATATGCTGAGCAATCTTACGTCCTTCAGCCCGCCAACCACTCCCAGCAGACGCCAAAAGAATCTGGATGGAGGCGCCTTCTGCTTCAGTCTGAAGCTTGCTTAAGGCGTTAGAAATCTCGTTGAGTGGGTCGACGTCGAGTGTCCGGTAGGTCTTAAGCGGCAAAGCATGGCTTCCCCTAAGCTCGAGTAGTGAAACAGCCGTGTGGTTCCCTGGAGAAAAAATCGTATAATCCGACACCTTCTCTACTACGGCATGGGGGAAAAAACTGTGTACTTGTTTCTCCATGCTTTCTCGATAACGCTTAGGAATAGAGAGATAGAAAAAAATTTCCTCACTCGAGGATGGATTAGCAATCTCAAACACGATATTTGGTGCCTCAAAAAAAATGTTTTTGAAGAAACTCCCAGTCGAGCGAAGTGTCGAGAGCGATGAAAGCAGCTGTTCCATGGCCAGAATCTCATCCTTCCAGCTTGCGGCGTTCTCTCCTTTTCTCTCACCCTCTTTCTGGCGCATCACCTTGATCACCTCCAAATCCATGTTGAGCGATTGATTGACCTGGTACCGGAAACGCAAGAAGCTGCGCACCACCAAAAAAACCCCGCTAACGAGAGCAATAAATCCGAAGAGTGCCGACAACGGCACCAGAATGATATTCAAGTTAAAACTACTTTCCATCGTTGTTTGGTGTTTGTTATCTGTTTTTGTTTATTGTTTCACACTCCCTAGTCTTTCTCGATTAGCCCTTTTGCCAAAAGTCCTTCATAGAGTTTATTGGCCAGGGTATCATGCATAGTGTCGAGCGCAAAGTAGTCCTTGAGCGAGCGGGCCACCTTTACCGCATGGGCTACCCCCTTGGTTGTAGCCAAGTCCAGAAGTTTCTGTACTTTGCTCGTTTCGTCAGTCATGGCACCAATATGCTTGGCATCCATGATTATCGCCGCCTCATCATCCCCTACCTGACCAGGAGCTACCTTGGATAAAAGCTGGTTATAGCGCTCCGTGCCTTGCTCCGCCTTCCCTTCCTGTTCTACCGCGACTCCAGGCGTCTCGACAGTCGGTGACACGGATGTGACGGACTGTTCTCTCTCGGGTGTCACCTCCAATAACTCTCCCGTTCCTTCCTCCGGCATAGTCGGCATCGTCATAGTGACAAATATCAATACTTAATTTAGATTGCCTTAGTCATTTCTTCCTTGAACTGCTCCGCCACCTGACGGATAAAGACATTGTACCCCGGAATCTTGGTTTCGAAAAAGGTGTCCATTTCTTCCGGCGTCGCTTGGCGCTCAAGCAACGCTTCATACTCTTTCACCCCGTCCTCACCGATTTTATCCATCGTCTCAAGAAAGATATGCTTGAGTAATGCCTCGGTCATCTTCTCGAGTAGTTCATCACGCTTTTCTTCCGGTACCTGGTCTAGGTGAAACGCTGCGATTAACTCTTCCCGCAATTGTGCCTGATCAAGAGCCATAGTCGTTACATAATCAATAATTACTTTTTGAAAAATCCCGGGATATTTTTCCCCATCCGCAAGGCTAGGGTCGCCATACGTTTCGTGTAGTCATTGACGTCTTCTCCTGCCCGTACCTGACCAAGTGCACCAAATATCTTGGGGTCCTGGACCGTCGCTACCAATTTGGTCAAAGCCATCATCTGGTCGTAGTGGAGCGGGTTAAGATTGCGGTCATAGCTATAGCCGATGGGCGCCCTCTTGAATCCCTCCCCATCTCTCAGTATCTGGGACATCGTTGTTCCCCCTAGCTTTCCACCGTTCAAAGTATAGTCATACTCGACCGGTATTCCGCGCTCGCCAGTCATCATGAACACCCCCTGGCGCAGCCC
>JAUYFO010000022.1 GCA_030690925.1 Candidatus Moraniibacteriota bacterium | reverse complement strand
ACAATGGTGCAGCCTCTGGTTCTGCTTTTGTGGTCTTTGGTGGGGCCAGTATCGCTACCGGCAACAAACCTTTGGATGTCACAGGTACAGGCAACTACAACATTCGCTACGATGGCGGCGCCGCTAGTGACAATCTCACCGTCTATGGTGCCATCCACATCGGGGATGTAAGTGGCGATGGCTTCCCTGATCTGGTCCTGGGAACGTATCTTGCCAGTAATAACGGGGCCAACTCTGGTTCGGCCTGGGTTATGTTCTCTACCCTGATCGATGACGTGGGAGTCACCACCGGCAACAACAAGCCACTCAGTACTGCCACCAACTACAACCTCCGCTATGATGGGGGAGCGGCCAATAACTATCTCACCATCTATGGCGCCCTCCAGATCGGGGATGTCAATGGTGACAGCCTGCCCGATCTGGTCTTGGGAGCGTCTAATGCCGATAATAACGGGTCAAGTTCTGGTTCTGCCTGGGTCATCTTTGGCGGCACCACCATCACCACCGTCCCCGACTCCTACTTTCGCGGCACCCTCAACCTCCAAGGCCCCGCTTCCCTCCAGTAACCCTTCGGAACCTTTTGGAGGCGAGGCCTCCAAAAAAGACTTGGACATGAAACATCCAAATAAGCCTATGAAACAATTTCTCTCCCAAAAAGCTCTCTTTTTCGCTTCTTCTCGTTATTGTCACGAGCGGAGGGATTAGGGAGCTCTGGCGCTCTCTTCCAAAATAGTGTACAATTTCAGTAAATTACTATATTTAGTAAACAAATGAAATTTAATGATTTCTTCAATGCCATAGATAAGCCGTATTTCAGCTCAATGGATATTTCCTTGAGACGGCTTGTGGTATACCCGCATCAGCTGTCTTTGTGGAAGAAACAAGGTAAAATTGCTTCTTTGAAGCGCGGGCTCTACTTTTTTACGGAGCGGAAAGAGGCACTGAGGCGAGAGCTGGTGGCCTCTTTATTGTATGCTGAGAGCTACATGAGCCTCGAATCCGCCCTGTCGTACTACGGGTTTATTCCTGACATGGTCTATACCGAAACACTGGTGACGTCCAGAACCAATCGGAAATTTTCGAACGTTTTCGGTACCTTTCTCTATCGGCATATTCAGGCAAAGCTATTGTTCGGCTATGATGTTGTTGAAACTGGCGCCGGCAAGTATCTCATAGCACAGCCGGAAAAGGCACTGCTCGATTATTGTTACCTCAATCTCGGTCGAATACAGGGTATCGATGATATCCAAGCGCTCCGCTTGAATTACCATGAAATAGCCGAAAAGGTCGATAGAAAAAAGCTGCTGAGATATCGGGAGCAATTCCAAGTACAAAAATTGAATCGCGTTACTGACCTACTTCTTTCTCTATGTTGACCTTTGAACAGATACAAGAATACTTTCCGAGAGGGGTGGCTATCCATCCGAAGAATATGCTCGTGGAGTACGTGCAGTGTGAGCTTTTGGATTCGATATTCAAATGCAAAGAAAGCGCCGCGCTCAGTTTCATCGGCGGGACGGCTATTCGCATCATGTATGGAGGGAATCGTTTTTCAGAAGATCTGGATTTTGATAATTTCGGGCTCTCGTTCGAGGACTTTTCTCACTTGCTTGACCAGACCGTCTCGGATATGCGGGTCAAAGGCTTCGTCATCGAGTTTCGCCTGGTAGAAAAGACAGCCTACCACTGTTATATCAAATTTCCCGAAATCTTGAAAAGCTCCGGCTTGGATCAGTGGGCGAGAGGAGAGAAGATTTTGGTACGCATTGATATGATGCGCAAAGAAAAGGTATTTTCTCCAGTCGTGCGCACCCTCAACGCTTTCGACGTCTATCGGGACATCCGGGTAAATCCGCTCCCTATCATTTTGTCGCAAAAGCTTTTGGCGGCGCTCGAGAGAAAGAGAGAAAAAGGAAGAGACTTCTACGACATCAGTGTGCTGTGGTGGAAGACAGCGCCTGACTTTTCCTACATCGAGTGTATCTCTGGACAAACGGAAGCGGTCTTCAAAGAGCAGTTTTTGGCGCGTTGCCGGATACTTGATTTCGATATGCTGGCCAAAGACGTAGAGCCTTTCCTGGTCGACACAGGTCAAGCTGACCGAGTGGCACGGTTCCTGCCATTTATTGAAGACGTCTTTCAGGCTGCGGTCTAACCCTTTTGGAGGTTCGACCTCCAAAAAAAGCCCTCAAGAAAAAAGAGAAAAATCATGAAATTAAAACAAACGCAAAAACTTACTCTTTTCCTCCTCTTTCTGCTCCTCGTCGGCGGGGGACTGCTGTATTGGCAGACGGCCTATGGCGTCACCCGTACCTGGGATGGTGGGGGTACCGATGGCACCTGTGGTGGCGGAGCGGGAGATGGCAACAAATGGAGCTGCGCCGCCAACTGGAGTGCCGACACCGCCCCGACTGCCTCTGATGTCGCCACGTTTGACGCTACATCGACCAAAGACGCTACCATCGCAGCCAACGTCAGCGTGGCGGGTATCAATATCGCCTTGGGTTACACCGGCACCATCACCCAGACCAGTACCTTCACCATCACGGTCGGCTCATCAGCGTGGGTTCAAGCCGCCGGCACTTTTGTTGGGGGGTCAGGTAATATTAGTACCAGTACCTCATTTACTTTTTCTAGTGGAACCTTTACGAGTACCAGTGGGACGCTGGCGATAGGGTCTTGTATTTCGGCTGTTATGACGGTTTCCTCTGGCACGACATTCAATCATAACAACGGAACGGTTACTTTAAATTGTTTCAATACGAGCGGGGCAGCCACTTATACCATCGATGTCGCTACCACTCTTACCCTGTATAATATCGTTTTAAATACAGCGGACAGCAGTGACAATTATGTGGTAGCGTCTGGTGATACGCTCATCGCCGCAAATGACTTTACTCATGCGGGTGGCATACTGGGCGGGCCAGGAGTATGGGAAGTACAAAATAACGTGATTATCGGTGCTGGTTCCTTTGGCGGCACGGGCACCCT
>JAUYFO010000021.1 GCA_030690925.1 Candidatus Moraniibacteriota bacterium | reverse complement strand
AAATTTGACCTGAGGAGAAGATCATCTGCCCCTGCCCGACATCGTTCGTGGCGGGGGCAAAAAATTTGTGCTAAAATGTGTCATTCAGCCATATTATGTATATTCTATGTTTCCCAAAGTAAATACTCAAGCTAAAAATTTCACTCTTCCTGATCAGGAGGGCGTATCGCACACACTTTCGGACTATCTGGGTCAGTGGATAGTATTGTATTTTTATCCCAAGGATGACACGCCGGGTTGCACAGTGGAAGCTTGTCAGTTTCGAGATAATTTTCCCAAGTTTCAAAAGTCTCAAGCAGTGGTGCTTGGGGTAAGTGTTGATCCAGCCAAGAAGCATGCCAAGTTTGCTACCAAGTATGAGCTGCCGTTTACCTTGCTCTCCGATGAAGAAAAAGTAGTGGTCAATCTCTATGGCGTGTGGGCCAAGAAGAAGTTTATGGGGCGTGAGTACATGGGGATTCTCCACACGTCATTCCTTATCAATCCCGAGGGCACCATCGCCAAAGTGTACGAGGACGTCAAACCAGCCACTCATGCCGAAGAAGTGCTCCGGGATATCAGAGAACTAAGCTGAGTCGTTTGTTCGTGTTTTTGGTCAAGCTATTCCCTTTTCCAACCCTTTCGTGACTTCGAACCTCTCATGACTCATTCTGTCGAACAGGGAGCTGTCTAGTCGAGACCGTCCTGCCTGCGCTCGACTGTTACCGACTCACTCATCAGAGAGGTGGGCGAAGTTACCCGGGATACAGAAAATGAAAGAGCCTGACCAAAAACCCATTCTTAAATATTATAAAAATATTATGAATATCAAGATGGTAGCGGATGGGAAGGGTGGCAAGACTGCTTTGTGGGTGCGTTTTGAGCAGGAGGGGAAGGATGGGATAGTGGAAATGAAGAATGGCGAGTCAACACTGGTGTTGGTAATCGGCGAGAAGAAAGAAATGACGCGGCGCAAGCTCATCTTGCTGGCGCGGCGAGTGGTGCGTGAGGCTCTGGCTAAAAAGTATACGGAGCTTGCTATAGACTTTAAACAGTTTCATTTTCCGCAACTTAAAATTGCGGTTACTGATTTGGCAGAGTTACTCGCTGTCAATTTTCTCATGGCGGAATTTTCTTTTCAAGAGTTTCTTTCTGTGCCGAAAGAAGGCTTTCCAAAACTGAAAACAATCCTGCTGGTGAATGGTGACATCAAGGAAATCCGTGTTGGTGTAGTACGAGGTGTGATTATTGGGGAAGAGGTCAATCGTTCGCGCCATATCGCCACCATGCCTGGCGGAGAAATGACGCCAGAAATCCTCGTGCGTCATGCCAAGGCTTCAGTGAAGGGTCTGCCAGTCAAAGTGACGGTGCTCGATGAAAAGAAGATGGCTCTGCTCAAGATGGGTGGTATTTTAGCGGTGGGCATGGGATCAGTAGCTACATCACAATTTATTATTTTGGAATACAGCGGAGGAAAGAAAAGTGAGGCCCCGGTAGTATTGGTGGGAAAGGGCGTGACCTTTGATACTGGTGGGATCAATCTGAAACCGAGCGATTATATTCTTGGAATGAATATGGATATGTCGGGTGGAGCAGCCGTGATCCATGCTTTGGTAGCTGCCGCCCGTTTGAAATTGAAGAAAAATATTGTGGCTTTGATTCCAGCCGTAGAAAATATGGCTTCGGGATCGAGCTATCGCCCAGGCGATATCCTCCGCTCTATGTCAGGGAAAACCATTGAGGTGCTGAATACCGACGCCGAAGGACGGATTATCTTGGCTGATGCTTTGCATTATGCCAAGCGCTATAATCCCGCGCTCGTTGTTGACGTCGCGACACTGACCGGCGCAGCTATGGGGGCATTGGGTGAGCGAGCAAGTGCCCTGTTCACTAAAGATGAAGCGCTTGAGCTCAAACTGCGCCATTTGGGAGAAGAGAGCGGTGACTATGTGTGGCCGCTTCCACTATGGGATGAATACGATGACGAGGTAAAGGGAACGTTCGGAGACGTGGCCAATCTCGGCAAGACTCGCTATGGTGGGGCTATCACCGCGGCGGCCTTTCTCAAGCAGTTCGTGGACAATGCTTATCCGTGGGTTCATCTTGATATTGCCCCCCGTATGACCACGCTGCCTGATGAATTTCTCTCCAAAGGTTCGGCTGGCGCTCCCGTGCGTTTGCTTATTAAACTTCTGGAGACATTGTAGATTGGGAAAAAAGTTATACACCATACAAAGGGACGGCTCACCAAAGCCGTTTTTTTGGTGCATAACTTTTGTGTTGACGGGTGAAATAGAGTGGTATAAAATGTGGAAGTAGGTAAGAAAAGTGGGTGAAAGTGGGGAATTTCACACCGCCGTTATTTTACGTCCATGTTCATCGGTGAATACGCACATACGATCGATCCCAAAAAGCGCTTGGCGCTTCCTTCGAAGTTTCGTGGGGAATTGGGGAGCAAAGTAATCGTGACGCGGGGACTGGATAGTTGTCTCTTTGTCTATCCGATGAAAGTGTGGGAGGAGTTGGCGATCAAATTGGGGACACTCCCGGTTGGTGAAGCGGGAACGCGTAGTTTTATTCGAGTGATGCTCGCGGGAGCGACTGACGTGGAGCTTGATAGTCAAGGTCGGGTGCTCCTCCCGGAATATCTGAAGCACGATGGTGGATTGAAAAAAGAAGTGACCATTGTTGGACTCTTCAACCGTCTGGAAATCTGGGATACGGTCAAATGGAATAAATACAAGCTTCAGGCGGAAAAGAATACGGGCAAGATTGCGGAAGATCTCGGTAAGCTCGGCATCTACTGAAAATAATTTCTAATAACTAATATCTAATTTCTAACAAAAATAAAAAACGCTTTCTGCCCGATATGATTTTGTAGGCGTTTTATTAGGAATTGGGAATTAGTAATTAGAAATTATGACGAGGCATATTCCGGTACTACTCGAAGAGGTGAAGCGGGGGTTGTTCCTTCAAAAAGGGATGGTAGTAGTAGATGCCACGCTTGGTGGTGGCGGTCATGCGCGCATGATGCTCGCGGAAATCCTACCAACTGGGAAGATGATTGCGCTTGATATGGATAGTGAAGCGCTCGACCGTTTTCGAGAACGTCTGCAGTCAGATGTGCTCTTGAAGCAAGCCTCTGAGGAGGAGAGACTTGTGCTGGTACAGAGTAACTATGCTGATTTGACAGCAGTACTTGATCGGCTCGGTGTGGGGCAGGTAGACGCTCTCTTGGCTGACTTGGGATTTTCTTCTGATCAGATTGAGGCGGCCGAGCGGGGACTGAGCTTCCAGATGGAGGGACCGCTCGATATGCGTCTTGATCAAACAACTCTGCTCACGGCGCGTGAAATTGTGAACACCTATTCGGAGGTAGAGCTCCGGCGCATGCTCCGCGAGTATGGTGACGAGCATGAGAATGGCTATATTG
>JAUYFO010000008.1 GCA_030690925.1 Candidatus Moraniibacteriota bacterium | reverse complement strand
CACAAACGATTCTCTATCGGCGTACTTGGTTGGGCAAGCTCCCTTTTGCCAAGAAGCATTTGCGTTGGTTCACGCTGGCCGATCAGGATCTGACGACACCGACAGCAGTGGACTGGATTATCGGTTCAGCGATGTTGGTTTCTCGGGAAAAGGCCGGCGCGGTTGGGCTGGTGGACGACCGGTTTTTCATGTACATGGAGGATGTGGACTGGTGCCGACGTTTCTGGGAGCAACACTTCCAAGTGGTGTATTACCCAGAAACGTTTGTGTATCACTACCATGCCAAAGGGAGTGCCCGGGGTGGTTTCTTTGGCTCCCTTCTCTTTAATCGGCTGACTTGGTATCATATTGAGAGTGCCGTGAAGTATTTCTTGAAGTATTGGAGTAAGCCTTTGCCACGAACAGACTCATCATTTTGACACCTTTTTTTATGGTTGCCAGTGAAATAACACCACTCAATGCTCCACCAAATCAAGTTGGGGAGGATCGCGGGCACCACTTGTTCAAGCGAGCTTTTCTGACCTTCTTTATTATTTTTTTACTGGGGGGATCTTACTTCATCGGTTACGAACAAGGAGCTCAGAGCGACACCGGGGCTGATATGGGCACACTGGCTCCTGAAGATGCCATCATCATTAATAAAAAAAGTCAAGATAATACCATTGATTTCGCCCTCTTCTGGAAGGTCTGGGAGATTCTGAGAGACAAGTATGTTGATCGCAGCCACCTTGATGCCCATGCGCTGTTTTATGGGGCGATCGATGGTATGCTCGCTGCGAGCGGTGACCCCTACACCACTTTTTTTAGTCCTAAAGAGAATCAGGATTTCAATGAGGAGATAGCTGGGGTGTTTGATGGTATCGGTGCCGTAATGGGAATCAAGGATGAGATCATCACTATTATTGCGCCGCTTGAGGGCACTCCAGCAGAAAAGGCCGGGCTGCTTTCGGGTGATAAAGTGATCAAGATCAACGATGTCCTGTCGAGTAACTATTCGCTTGATGAGGCAGTCAAGAACGTCCGTGGACCAAAAGGGACCGATGTGAAGCTGACTATTTTTCGTGAGGGTGAAGAGGATACCCGTGATATCGTCATCATGCGGGATGCCATTCTCATGAAGAGCGTTCATTTTGAGATGAAAGAAGGTGGTATCGCTTCGATCCGTGTCAACCGTTTTGGCGAGGATACAGAAAATCTGTTTCAGGCTGCCATCAAGCAACTGAAGAAAGAAAAAGTGGTCGGGCTGATTGTTGATTTGCGCAACAACCCCGGAGGATTTCTGGAGACAGCGGTGGTGATAGCCAGTTACATGCTTCCACAGGGTTCGGTGGTGGTGATGGAGGAGAGCGCTAATGGCAAACGTAAGGAGCTCAAAGCGCGGGGCGGAGATGTCCTTGGTAAGCTGCCGACCGTTATCCTGATTAACGAAGGCAGTGCCAGTGCTTCCGAAATTTTGGCTGGAGCACTACGGGAGAGTCGCGAGGATGTTGTCTTGGTGGGCAAGAAGTCTTTTGGGAAGGGTTCGGTGCAAGAACTGATCCCGGTGAGCAAGGATACCTCGGTCAAGATTACCGTAGCTCGATGGCTCACCCCACAGGGCAAGCAGATTCATGGGGTAGGGATTGCTCCGGACGCCGAGGTGAGTATCTCGACTGACGACCGTGCCAATAAGCGGGATCCGCAGTTCGAGAGGGCACTGGAAGAAATAAAAAAGCTTATAGAAAAATAATATGAATGTCCACGAGGCCTATTGTGCAAAAAGTCGTGAGCACCCCTTTGAGGTACAGGGTGATCGAGATACATTTAAGGAACAAATGCTTCAGTTATCCTGGTTTGATTCTCTCTGCCGTTCTTATTATGGAGAAGATGAAATGAGGGTGTTGCTCGATACTATCATACAGAAGTCACCAGAACAGAGAGATCGGATAGAAAAGGCAACGTCGGATGAGAAAAGGGAAATAGTAATTGAAGACATGATTAACTCATCAGCGGGCTATGCGGAAGCAGAGTGGTTTCGTATGCATTTTCCTAAAGATTCCACAGATAAAAAAAGGCCGTTAGCAAAGGAGTATCAGAAATTACTTGAGCGATTTGAGAGTGATCCGGAGGGAGTCAATCAGCAGCTCAATAAGCTGTTCCAGGAGAGCTTGACGACCCACTAACGCTACTGGTGTGTTTGACTGAAATGAAAGCCTTCAGTATACTAACTTGTGCAATAAGAGTTAATTATGAACGTCTATGAAAAAAATGCGTGTCCGACCGATCGGTGAAAATGTCTTGGTACAACTAGAAAAGCCGGAACAGAAAACAGCGGCCGGAATCTATCTGCCGGAGACTGCCAAGGAAGAGCGATCCCAGTTCGGGAAAGTCGTGGCCATCGGGGAAAGTGAGAAGATCCGAGTCAAGACAGGGGAGAGAGTTATCTTCCGCCTCTACGGAGGAGAAGAAGTAACGGTGTCAGGGGAGCGCTACCTCTTGACCAGCTACAAGGATATTCTGGCCGTAGTGGCAGAGTAGCCAAGATTTGCTGATACAAAAAAGAGTTACGTAACTGGTTACGTAACTCTTTTTACTTGCATACGTCTAGGGTTCGAGGGGTAGTCCTGATTCTGGGCGCAGGACGCTATTGCCCTCTATGGTTCTGGCTCCGAAGAAATTGAGGTCGGCCAGACGGACTCCACCGCGGAATGAGTTGAGCTCGGAATCGCCATACACCAGAATGTTTTTACCGGCCGGGATATCTTTAGTCCGCTTTTCCAGCTCTTCTAGTGGGATATTGATCGCTCCCTTGACATGTACTTTTTGATACTGATCTGCCGTCTGAACATCGAGAATAAATGGTTTGAGTACGGGGTCGTTCATCATGGCCAACGCTTCAATGGGCGAGATATACGTAACCTTTGATTGGTCAAGGAAGGAGTTGGGGTCGCCTAAGGTGATAACCTGGCTACCGCTTCTTTGCCACTCTTCGAAACCACCATTGAGGAGAAATGCCTGAAAAGGCTTTTGTCTGAGCAAGTTTTTCACGACTTCTTTGGTTTGAGAATCATTCCAGGAGAGGACAATGACCACCAGTTCACCCTCTTGTGGTACGAACGAGCCGAGAGCTCCAGAGGAAAGGGGAAGCGAGTGGGGGATGTGGAATGCTTGGTAGTCCTCTTCTCGGCGGACGTCGAGCAGCGTGACTCGTTCTCCGTTCAAGATTTTTTGGTAAATAGTTTCGACAGTAATGAGAGGAATATCATCGGCAGCCTCTCTGGGGCTTATTGTTTCCGCTACTGGCTCGGTATAGGTAGCGGAGCGCCAGAAAGCGCGCCCGATGAACCATCCTCCAACCAAAAGGATAAGGAGTCCGCCAACGAAGACGGTGCGTATATTTTTTTCTTCCGAGGAAGCCCTTTCTGCCATAAAAGATAAGCATTATTCGAGGAGGCTATCAATCAAGCCTTCATTGCCACGAAGAAAGTCGCGAATAGGGAGGGCGGATTTGCCCTCGAGTTGGACTTCTTCCAGAAAAATCACACCACTGGTTGTTTGAACGCCGATTTTTTCACCAATTTCAAAAACCTTGCCCAGTGGCTGAGTCATGGCGGGGTTTTGTTTCTGGTAAGAGATGGAGATCAATTTGAGCCTCAAGTGATCGTCATTTTTTTTCCAGTAGGCGAAAATACCGGGCCAGGGTGAAAGGGCACGGTAGCGATTGAAAATATTTTCCGCTTCATCTGTCCAGATAATATGACCATCTTCTCGTTCGATCAGTTGGCAGAGAGTGGCCTCGGCATGGTTCTGTTTGGTAGGGGTGATATGGCGCTCAACAAACTGGGGGAGGGTTTCGAGGAGCAGGTCTGTGGCCAGCGCAGTGAGTTTCTCGGTTAGGGTCCGGGTGGTGTCGTTTTCGGCTATCGGGAGAGAGCGCTGCGTCAAAATGTCACCAGTATCCATACCAGAATCCATAAGCATGATGGTGACTCCGGTTTGGCTCGCGCCAGCAAGCAGGGCGTTTTGGATGGGTGAGGCGCCACGCCACTTCGGGAGGAGCGAAGTGTGGACATTGACACAACCGAAGCCCGGTAGACTGAGTACCTCCTGGGGGAGTAGTTTTCCGTAGGCGGCGACAATGATTAAATCCGGCTTCAGTGCTCGGAGCTGTTCGATAACAGGGAGAGCGAACTGTTCTGGCTGAAGTAAAGGGAGCTCATGTTTGATGGTCATTTCCTTCACGGGGTTACTCACGAGTTCCTTCTCACGGCCGACTGGTTTATCTGCCTTGGTGACTACTCCTACGATGTTATAGCCTCTTTCCAAGAGTGCTCCAAGAATAGTAGCTGATAGTTTTGGTGTTCCCATGAATACCACTCGTACTTTTGGGACGACTGAAGAAACGGGACGAGTGAGCGTATCGTGGATGCTGTCGAGCAAGTAGGCGTCTTTGTGTATCCAGGTGGCCTTGATAGTATTGAAAATACCTTGGGAAAACTTGGCACGGAGCCGTTGGAGCCAGTGAGCCATAGGAGTGCAGTATTAAATAATATTTTTTTGTTTAGTGAAACGATTGATGATAAGAATGCCGTCGAGGTGATCTACTTCGTGCTGGATAACGGTCGCTAAGAATCCGACGGCGCGTAGTTTCTTGGGCAATCCTTTTTCATTCTGGTAGCGTATCGTCACTGTCTCCGAGCGGAGGATAGGAAAGTATTCGCCGGGCAGACTGAGACAACCTTCCTCAGAAACAATTTTACTTTGGGAGCGGGAGGTGATTTGAGGGTTGATGAGATAGTAGACCTGTTTGTCAACATCGGCGACTGCCAGGCGGAGCGATACACCGATCTGGGGCGCTGCCAACCCCACCCCATGTTCTTTGTGCATAGTTTTCACCATCTTGGGCAGGAGATCCTGAATTTCCTGCGCCAAAGGGTCTGTTACCAGCTTGGTTTTGGTGAGGAGGATCTTCATTTTTTCTCCGATAACGAGAGGCAGCATACAGGAAGTGATGGATTTAATGGAGTGTCAGGGGGTCAACGTCGATGAAACAATCTTTGCTTTCAGCAGTGAGGACTTGCTTCAGCTCTTCGTTGAGAGACTTTGTCGCAGGAAAACGGAGTAACAGGGTGGATTCGAAGAGCGCTTGTTTTTTGAGGAATTGGGCCGGAGCCGAGGGCTTAAGGCGAGAGTGTACCGGGAGCATGGCCTGCAGCTTCGCGAATAGCGTTGTGCTTTTCTTGGTTGCCTCTTTTTCACTTTTTCCTTGGCAGGTGAGCGTGATCAAGCGCGAAAATGGAGGATAAAAGAGCGCTTCGCGATCTGCTAGTATCTGCTGTAAAAAAGCAGCGCTTTTCATGGTGGTTACCTTCTGAAAAAAGGCACCATCCGGATGAAAGGTTTGTACCAATACTTTCCCTTTGGCACCTACTTGGCGAACCGCTCGCGAAAGGCTCTGAAAAAGCTTTTCGTCGGCCTGAAAATTAGGAAAAAGAAGCAGGCTATCTGCGTCAATCATAGCAACCAACGAAAGTGAAGGCAAGGGTGGGTCCTTCAGGCTCATCTGGGTTCCTATCAAAATATCAAGCGCGCCGCTCATACCACTTTGGTAGATGTTCGTCATCGCTGTCGCCGTCTTGAGGGTGCTACTATCAAGACGCGC
>JAUYFO010000006.1 GCA_030690925.1 Candidatus Moraniibacteriota bacterium | reverse complement strand
TTCCTACCTTCACCGCAATCTTCGACCCCATCACTATCGTTCCAGAACTCTTGTGTTTGGCAGCCACCACTGAATCCTTAAGCATACCTTCGAGCTCAGCGATACGACTTTCGTTTTCGTTCTGATGGTGTTTGGCCTCGCTGTACTCGGCATTTTCCGACAGGTCACCTTGTTCTTTGGCTTCCTTGATCGATTCGGCAATCTCATGGCGAATCTTCGTTTTACGCTCTTCTAGCTCGGTTTGTAATTTTCTCAGGCCTTCTTCAGTAAAAATTTTTGCCATAAGCATATCATCAAGAAAAGAAAACTTCTATCCCAAAAGGAAAGAAGATGAAAAATTAAGAGTTCCTCAATAGTACCAAAATCGAAAGAATTGTCAATACTCGGCTTTAAGGCTTTCTACGGCTCAAAAATGACTACTGAGACCGAGAAAAGTACCACTGGTATACTTCTTTGGTCACTGGCACAGCATTGTATCCCTCTTCTCCCTGTCCCTCCACCAAGACGATCATGGCCAATTTTGGATCATCGTAGGGAGCAAAAGAAACAAACCAGCCATGAGTCTGGCGACCACTCCCAAACTGAGCCGTCCCGGTCTTGCCGGCCACTTCCACCGGCAGCGTCTGAAGCGACTGAGCCGTCCCTTCTGTTACCGTTTCCCGCATCCCCTCGCGCACGATGCGAAGGATATCCTTGTCCATAAAATTCTGACGTAGCGCCCGCGAGGGCACCGCAGTCACCTTGCCATCCGATGAGCGAATCTGTGAAACTATCCGTGGAGCATAGAGTGTACCACCGTTGGCGATAGCAGCCACCGAATTCAGAATCTGGAGCGGAGTCGCCGTCACAAAACCCTGACCAATGGCCGCATGATAGTCGTCACCGATGTACCAGCGCTCCCCAATTGTTTTTTGTTTCCAATCCGAATCAGGAATGAGTCCCGTCGCCTCCCCTACCAGATCAATTCCTGTTCTCTCGCCATAACCAAACAACTCTTCATATTTTTTCATACGCTCCATGCCCAAGCCCTTGATATTGCCGTACCCGCCACCGATAGCGTAGAAGAAGACATCATTGGAGACTGCCAGCGCTCTTCTGATATCCGTAAAGCCGTGGACCTTCCAGTCACCAAAAAAGAAACTCCCAATACTAATCCCTCCCCGGCTCTCGATTTCCGTATGCTCTGTCACCACGCCTTCTGCCAAGGCTGCGGCCGCCAAAACTGGCTTGATAGTCGACCCGGGTGGATACTCCCCTGACAACACTCGGTTGAAAAGTGGCTCCGAAGGATTACTAATTAATTTCTTGTATTCTTCACTAGAAATACCACCAGAAAATAGATTATTATCAAAACTCGGCAAACTCACTAACGCTCGCACGGCACCGCTCTGGGGATCAAGAGCAACCGCCGCTGCCCGCTTCAAATCATGCTTTTCCAAAATCGTCTGGAGACTATCAAAAAGTTTTTTCTGCAAATCAGCATCCACATTGAGAATGAGATCCTGACCAGGCACTGGTGCCACCACACCGAGATCTTTCTTGATCTGCCCGAAAGCATCCACCTCGACGCGCGCGAAACCATGTTTTCCCCGCAACTGCGCCTCATAACTCTTTTCGATTCCCTGCTTACCGATCGAATCTGTCATCAAATAGTTCGGATACGCCACCAATTCTTCTTTACGAATTTTTCCCTCATATCCCAAAATATGGGAAAAAATGAGGCTGTCCACATAATCACGATTGGTCGTCTTGTAGAGACTGGCTCCGGGCATACTCTGCTTTCGACTCAAGAAAAGCAGTGTCTCCTCTTGTGTGAGACGCTCCTTGAGGAGTATCGGCAATGTCGAGCGATAATCCAACCTGCCAAAAATATCTGAAAGTTCCGATTCATCAAGTGAGAAAGTAGCAACCAGGTTGCTCCTCATAACGGTCTGCTCGGCACTGTCTGTTGGGACATCGGCGGGGATAAGTATCGCGTCCATACTGGGCACATTGTAGACCAAAGGTTTTCCAGAAATGTCATAGATGATGCCCCGCGGTGCCGGAATGATCAGAGCGCGTAAGCTGTTGCGGAGAGCGATGGTCCGATACTCACTCCCCTTGATGACACTGAGGTAAAAAACCCGCCCGCCCAACACCGCCAATAGTCCAATCATCGCAAAAAGTAGCCAGAGGGAAATTCCTCGATGAAGCGGCCACTCCATCTTAACAGCGTCCTTTTCTGTCACCGTCAAAACAGCGTCATCGATCTCGATGCCCTCCGCTTTATTGAGAAATATCCCGCGACGAGTGAATAGACCCATAATCAAATACCTTAACGCACGCTCCGAAACTGCTGCTGATTGATATGACTGAAATACTCTTCCGCTCGCGACACCACAAAGTACATGAGCACAAACAGAAGGCTTTCAACAACCAGCGAGAAGATGAGGCTTTCCACAGACGGTATCAGTTCTGGAGATGCAAAACTGCTCTTGGCAAAATATGTGTACATAATAAAGGAAAAGAGCGCCTGGTACAGAAATGCCCCCCCGTAGGCCACCAGGGCGTATAATCCCAAGCCCATACCCCGATGCTCGATTAGGAGACGTCGTGAGAGGAAACTGGTCCCGTAAGAAAAAATGACCGCATACAGAGAAAACCAGGTAACCGCACCCAAAGAGATGGTATCGAACAGCAGAGTAAGTGGTATCGTCATAAATAAAGCACTGGGAAACCCGCGCACCAAAGTGAAGATAACGACCACTCCCAGTAAAAACAGGGGGGCACGAAACCAGGAAAACAAAATATCAAAAAAGGAAATCTGCAGGAAAACAAGGAACAGAAGAAAAAGTGTACGAAGAAAAAATATTTTCATGGTTACTGAGTATTTTTGATAATAAAGACATAACGAAGCGAGGAAAAATCAACGGGGGGAATAACCGAGGCTTGTTGGTAAAGGTGATCTGGGGATAAACGAACCGCTTGCAAAGTTCCGATGAACAAGTCCTGTGGCAACTCTCCGCCCAGTCCCGACGTCACCAAACGATCCGAAGACTGCAATGTCGTATCCTGAAGTACCATATCAAACAGGATTCCCAGTCCATATTCACCCTTCACGATTCCCTGGGCTTGTCCTGGTACTGTCACACCACTCACCACGCTGTCCGGGTGAGTGAGGGGCATGATCCGAGCACTCTCGGGAAAAACCTCAGTCACACGGCCAATAAGAACACTTCCATAAGCAATCGCGGGCATACCCCGCTTTATCCCCTGCCGTGTTCCCTGATCAACTGTCAGCCAATTCCCAGCACCAGCAGCATCACGTCCAATAACCTGAGCCGCTTTAAGATCAAATGTCTCCCTTGGCAGCAGTGCCAACTCCTGACGTAGCTCTTCGTTTTCACTGGCTACAGCCTGCCACTTAGTGTTTTCTGCCATCAGACGGACCGTCTCCTGGTGTAGCCGCTCATTCTCCCGTTTAAGTTCACCAATCGAAGACAGAAAATGTACTCCGTCACGTATCTCAAAAGCCAAAGAAGAAAAAACACCGTGTATCGGCCAAGACACTGTCGCCAAGACCGCTCGCAATGGCTCCATGATAAATCGCGGCTGAAAAATGATACAAAAGAGCAGGAACGCTGCCGCTATGAGCGCTCGGAAGAGTTTTGTTTGCGTAAATTTCCGCCGCAGGGTCATATGAAGTACACTTCTATTGCTTATAAACTACTCTACCCTAGTGGTTTGTTTGGCTCTTCCTCAATAAGCAAGCCCTTGAGCTCCTCTAGATCATCAAGAACAATCCCGGTACCACGCACCACCGCTGTCAGCGGGTCCTCCATCATACGCACCGGAATTCCTGTCTGATTAGCAATCAATTTATCCATCCCACGAATGAGACTCCCGCCTCCCGCCAGAATGATACCGCGCTGCATAACATCCGACAAAAGTTCTGGTGGTGTTTCTTCGACTACGGTTTTGATGTTGTTGACAATAATCCGGATAGAACGCGAAAGAGCTTCCCGAATATGCTCATCAGTAGCAATTACTTCTTTGGGTAACCCTGATACCAAATCTCGGCCGCGCAGCGGAAACGACAAGCGCTCCCGCTGCGGGTAGGCACTCCCAATAGCAATCTTCACTTCCTCGGCTGTTCGTTCGCCAATCAGGATATTGAACTCATCACGACTATAGCGCACGATGTCTTCGTTCATCTCGTCCCCAGCAATGCGGAGACTACGTGAAATGACCACTCCACCGAGTGAAATCACCGCAATCTCAGTCGTACCCCCACCGATGTCCACCACCATATTCCCGGCAGCGTCATTCACCGGCAGACGCGCGCCGATAGCAGCAGCCATCGGCTCATCAATGAGAAAGACCTGGCGCGCACCAGCGTTCATGGCCGCCTCGATCACGGCCCGCTTCTCCACTTCCGTCACACCAGAGGGAATGCCAATGAGTACCCGCGGTCGGCGCAAGAAGGCGAAATTCTCTTGATTCACTTTGTTGATAAAATACCGCAACATCTGCTCGGTCACTTCGAAATCACTGATGACGCCGTCGACTAACGGTCGGGTGGCCACGATGTGACCCGGAGTCTTGCCCACCATTTTCTTAGCTTCACGTCCAATAGCCAGTATCTGCCCCGTGCGCTGATTGATCGCCACGACCGAGGGCTCGTTGATGACAATCCCTTTTCCACGCACATAGATCAAAGTATTGGCCGTACCGAGGTCGATACCAATATCTTGTGAAAGATGGCTAAAAAACCTCTCGATAAGGAACTGCTGAACACTCTTGACAATCTTTTCAAAACTTGGCATAAAAAACATTGGAGAAACACCCAAAAAAACAGGCTATCCCCCATTCTATCCCATTTCAAAAAATATTTCCAGTGTCCACTTTGTCGCTACGGAGCAAGCCGCTTGACATCACGAGGATACAGTACCGCCTCCTTGATACTCCCTAAATTGAGGATTTTCTGAACAATCCGTTCTGATCCCAATCCCCAGCCGCCATGTGGTGGCACGCCAAAACGAAAGATATCAATATAATGCTTGAAGTCATCTAGACGCAAACCCTTCTTTTCAATACTAGCAGTCAACTGAGAAACACTATGAATCCGTTGACCGCCGGAAGCTATTTCCAACCCCCGGAATAAGAGATCGAAAGTTTCGGTATATTTGGGGTCATCTACGCTCGGCATACTATAAAATGGTCGCAAGTGTGCCGGGTAATGTGTCAAAAATACTAAGTCTGAACCAGAGGTCTTTTTGATGTATTCACAGATCATACGCTCACCCTCACCATCGATATCCTCATTCTCTACTTCCTTGTTATACTCTTTTTTCAAAATCTGGAGCGCTTCACTGAGGCGGATGCGCGGAATAGCTACTGCTTCCGGCACAACGGCCTCGTAACGCCCGAGCTGAGCCGAACACCGCTCTCCAATACGACGGAACATGTGTTGCATGGTTTTTTCCAGTTCCACCATGACATCCTCTACAGAATCGATAAAACCCAGCTCGGCGTCCAAGCCCGTATACTCATTGACGTGGCGAGTAGTAAAATGCGGCTCAGCACGAAACACGGTTCCGATTTCAAATACCCGCTCAAACACACTCATACCCGCCTGCTTGTAAAACTGTGGGCTCTGAGCCAAGAAAGCATCCCGATCAAAGTACTTAATTTTGAAAAAGTTGGCACCACCCTCAGTGGCGGCCTCTAGGATCTTGGGTGTCTTGATTTCCACGAAACCTCCCGCCCGCATCACTTCATCATAAGCCGCCAAAAGCTCCGAGTAGATCTCAAAAATGGCCCGAACCTTGTCATTACGCAAAGCCACCGTCCGATAATTCAGAAGTGTCTCTAAGTTCAAATCAAGGTCCAATGCAGAGACATCGATCGGTAGCTCGCCTTCTGGCCGACCTACAATAATGAGCTTGTCCACCTCAATCTCGACCGCTGGAGCTACTCCTTCCTGGCCAGCCTTCACTGGTCGCTCCTTCACTAAGCCAGTCACCTCTACCAAAAACTCGCTCCGTACCTCTTTGGCTACCAGAGTAGCCGCTGGCTTATCTGGTAGTACGACCAACTGCAACTTCCCGCTGCGATCCCGCAGCTCAATGAAAATAAGCTTCCCGTGATCACGGCGGATATGCACCCAGCCCCGCAACTTTACAACTGCTCCGATATGTTGTGACGCTTCACCAATCAGTGTCCGTTCCATAGCTTTCATACCTGTATTATTCATTACCTTCCTTTTCCTGCCGATCATTTCTTTCCATCCGCTGATTGGAAATAGTCGTTCACCGCATAC
>JAUYFO010000002.1 GCA_030690925.1 Candidatus Moraniibacteriota bacterium | reverse complement strand
TTGGGTACCAGCTACCCCCCGTATATCAACGGCATTCTTTACTGGGCCGATAACTACAAGAAACTGCTGTAGGGAGAGGGTCTCTTGCCAAAAAACGTATTCTCTGATACTATCTTGGAACAACCAGAAAGTCCGACGCTTCTCCCGCTCGTCCGTTTCTCACGGAAAAGACTCGGAGAGGTATATTTCCCAAGCGGTACGATTTTCTTCTGTTGGGGATTTATTTTTTTACTTATCACTTAATAACCGCTAAACCCTAGCCCCTATCATATGGTAGAGTACGAACTGTTGTATCTGGTCGGAGAATCCAAAGATGCGGAATTGCCACATATTCGGGAAGATGTGGAGCAGTTGGTGACGTCGCATGGCGGAACGTTTCTTCTCGCCTTTACGGAAGAAAAGCGCAAGATGGCTTATGTGGTCAAGAATGAAGTGCGTGGCACCTATATCGCCCGGCGCTTCACTCTGCCTGACAAGGACGAGCGGGATGAGCAAGGGATTGAGCAAACGGTGCATCCGCTGACAGAAATCAACCGGGCACTCCAGTTGTCCAAAGACATTCTGCGATCGCTCATCGTCAATGCTGATGACATGCCGGAATTGAAGGCTATTCCACGGGAGGAGCGCCCCCGTACCGAGAATCGTGGCAACCGTTACGAGAAGCGTGGCGCGGTGCGTCCCATGCCGATCGCCCCAATCGCTCCCAAAGAGGAAGAGAAGAAGGTAGTGACCGAGGAAGAGATGGATGCCCAGCTCAAGGAAAAATTGGATATCTAAACAAAGTCGTTATAACCATTGAATAATGGAGTATGAATGTAAACAAAGTAGTGTTGGTGGGACGCTTGACCCGGGACCCGGACATGCGTACTACCACCAGTGGTCAGTCAGTAGTCACCCTGTCTATGGCCACCAACAATTTCTGGACGGACAAAAGTGGTACTCGTCAGGAACGGACTGAGTTCCATACCATTGTCCTATGGGGGCGCCTCTCGGAGATTGCTGGGCAGTACCTGACCAAGGGCCAGGAGTGCTATATCGAGGGACGTTTGCAAACCAGGGAGTACACCGCCAAGGATGGGACACAGCGTAAGGTAACCGAAATCGTTGGTGAGAATATGCAGCTCGGTAGTCGGGCTCAGGGCAGTAGTGGTCAGGGGGCACCGCGCAACACCGCTCCAGCCGCAGCCAGCACCGCTCCAAAGAAGGGATCCCCGGCTCCGGCAGAAGAAGAAATTCCGACCATCAATCTCGATGATGAGCGGGAAGAGATTAAGATCGAGGACGTTCCTTTTTAATGAGGTACCAGTATCTCGCACCCCTTATCATTTATCACCGAAACTATGGAAGCAGCAATGAGTAAGAAGTTAGCCAAAGTGGATTACAAGGATGCCTATTTCTTGCGTAAGTTTTTGAATTCTCAGGGCAAGATGTATCCACCCAAGCGCCATGGCCTTTCGGCCAAGGAGCAACGTGGTTTGGCTCGTGCTATCAAGCGCGCTCGTTTCATGGCTTTGATCCCATACCTCGTTCGATAATTTTCTTATCGTTGTGGTGGAGGAAAAATGAAGTTTTTCTTCTGTGTTCTTGATTCCACATGCCTCATTCTTTCTATGTTAGGACTGACCGACATCAAAACTGGGAGAACCATACTCCACAACGGCGAACCGTATCTGGTGCTGAGCTATCTCCACTCCATGATTGGGCGGGGTGGGGCAGTGATGCGCACCAAACTGAGGAACCTACTCTCCGGAGTGATTATTGATTTTACTTTTTCTGGTGCCGACAAAGTGGACGAAGCCGAGATGTCCAAATCACATGCCCAGTATCTCTATCTTGAAGGGGATCAGTATCAGTTTATGGATACTGCTACCTACGACCAGTTTTTCCTGACCAAGGAGAGTCTGGGCGACATGATGCAGTATCTGGTAGAGGGGACGGAAGTCAGCATCCTCAACTGGGACGGCCGACCAATCAACATCGAAATACCAGTCAAGGTAACTCTCACCGTGACCGATGCCCCTCCCGGACTGAAGGGTGACACGGCTTCTGGTGGTGACAAAGTGGTGACGCTCGAGACGGGGCTACAGGTGACCACTCCGCTCTTCGTCAAGACCGGTGACCGGATTATCGTCAACACCGAAAAGGGCGCCTACGTCTCCCGTGCCTAGCCTAGGTTGTTTGTGGCTGAGAAAAGGGAAAGTTGGGCATTTTGCTTGACTTTTCTTCGTTTTAGGTGTATAATACATGGTCGGTAAATTACCGGCAGTGAAGCGTTTTTTGACAATTTTGCGTGCGGGGCTGGGAAGCTCTGCATTGCGCTAGTAAAGAACTTGTGCGGCATTTCGGTGTCAGTCGCGCAAGAATCCATTCCACTCGGGCCAATTTTAGTGCCCCACCGGAACAGAGCCAATCATCTCTGTGACACACGGTGCTTTTTAGGAGAAAGATGATGTTTATTCGGTTCAAAGACGCCGATGACGGCGGAAAACCAAAAGTGATCTGGTCGGACGCCAACATGTACGTTGGACAGTTTGATCAAAAAAGTCTTCCATTGAAGACATACTGGCTCCCTCAAGGATCTGACGGGGTGGATCTGACAGACTACGCCGTCGTGTTTCGTCAGAGCATGAGGGAGTCGGCGGCGGTGGCTTTCCACAAAGCCAAGCCGAATGTCATACTTGTGTATGAGTATGACAACCCGATGGGTTGGGGGGAGGGTGTCATCTTCCCCAAGGGATTTGACCCGAGGCGGGCAACTTTCTTCAATTCAAAAAAGGTGCTCATCGCCCCACTCGGGAAAATCCGGGTGGTTGTAAAGTACTATGGAGAAGTCCTCTACCAGGCAATGGGGGATTTTGACACACTGGAGGACGCCAGTCAGGCGGCAGTGGTTTTGGAGCTCGAGAATGGCCAGAACTACACCCACACAAAACAGCCGATCCTCAACTTTGAGGCCTTTGACGACACGGGGGAGTACCTCTGTTGTGTGGGGATGGGCCATGGCCCATCAGAAAGATGGGAAAACATCGCGAAAAAATACCGGGCCCCCAAGTAATTTCGGCCTTGGGGCGGTAGTGTACGTGTTTTCATAGGACTAGGCGAGGCAGCGTAAGATGTATGGGAGCGGCCTGCTGTAACCCATACTTGTCCTGAGAATGACGTGTTAGACCCTTGGAACTGCATCGCAGATTCCTGGGGTCTTTTTTTGTCTCAAAAGTTAGGGAGGGGATGGTATTTCTTGCAACAATGAGAGGCTTGGATAAAGCCTGGACATGGGCATTCTAGGCATTGCTTTTTTGGTGGAAAAAGGCTAGAATAGAGGTAGATTCCCCAGACCGAAACGGCTGCGGATATTTTGTGAAAATCGCCTTTTTTCCTGCTATGTCACTCTTTGCCTACCTGTGGGGGATTCGTCTCTTCACGCTCCTCTCATTCTGCGCGTGGCTTGGCATTGTGCTTACAGTAGACCCCAGTCAGGCAGGAATATTCGGGCTGGTACTCTTTTTCAGCAGTCTCTTCGCCTTTCTCTTGGGCGTGATGACCCTGTTTGTCACCTGGGTGTACCGGTTGGGGCTGGGTGTGGCCAGTGCCGCCCATCATCTGGGAGGAGCCTTTCGTCAGGCGTTTCTGCTTGCACTCTTTTTTCTGGGATTGGTTTTTTTTCAGATGGAACGTATTCTTCTCTGGTGGGACGCCCTCCTCCTTTTCGCCGTGATACTGCTCCTGGAATTTTCCTTTCGCCGCGTCTTTACTCATTCTGACTAGATCTTCCTAAACAGTATTTTCCAACAGCAAACTCTATGGCCAAAAAGACAGAACAAACAGCGTACGGTGCTAGTTCCATCCAGGTGCTCGAAGGACTGGATCCGGTACGCAAGCGTCCCGGGATGTATATCGGTGGCACGTCTTTGGAGGGGCTGCACCATTTGGTATGGGAAGTGATCAACAACTCGATTGACGAGGCCATGGCTGGGCACTGTGACGAGATCAGTGTGCGTCTCCTGCCCGACTCCTGGGTAGAAGTGATAGACAACGGACGTGGTATTCCGGTGGACATCCATCCCCAGACCAAGAAGTCAGCCCTAGAAACGGTCATGACAGTGCTCCATGCTGGCGGCAAGTTCGGCGAGGGCGGCGGCTACAAAATTTCCGGTGGTTTGCACGGTGTCGGTGTGTCGGTGGTGAACGCGCTTTCGGTCCATACCAAGGTGACGGTGGAACGTCAGGGCAAGACCTGGTTTCATTCCTACAAGCGTGGCAAGCCGGAGGGGGTAGTGAAGGCAATCGGCAAATCGGACAAAACCAGCACCACCGTGACCTTTCAGGCTGATCCGGAAATTTTCCCTGAAATCAAATATTCTTGGTCCAAGATTTTGGAATACCTGCGTTATCAGGCCTTTCTCACCAAGGGGGTGCGCATCAATGTGGAGGATCACCGTGAAGTGACAAGCGACAGCGAGGCCTACAAGGTTAGGCGTCATAGCTTCTATTTCGATTCTGGTATTATCTCGTTTGTGAAGTTCCTCAATCGCAAGAAGGCGGTCAAGAACGTCACGCCGTTTTATGTGGAAAAAACCGTCGACGAGATCAATGTCGAAATATCACTCCAGTTTACCGATGGTTTCAAGGAACACCTTTTTGCCTTTGCCAACAATATCCTGAACCCAGGCGGTGGTACTCATGTCACGGGACTGAAGATGGCGCTCACTCGCGTGCTCAATGATTATGCCAAGAAGAATAACCTGATTAAGGAAAAAGAGGGCGCCATGACCAGTGAGGACCTCAGTGAGGGGCTGACAGCGGTGGTGTCGGTCAAATTGGTCAATCCGCAGTTTGAAGGTCAGACCAAGGACAAGCTCAACAACAGCGAGGTGCGGGGAGTGGTGTCATCCGTGATGGCCGAGGGCCTTCAGGAATTTTTGGAAACCCATCCAGCCGATGCCAAGGCCATGATCGAGAAGTGTCTTCTCACGGTGCGGGCCCGTATTGCCGCTCGAGCAGCCAAGGACGCCGTGCTGCGCAAGGGGGCACTCGAGGGTATGACGCTCCCGGGAAAATTGGCCGACTGTACCAGTCGCGACGCCAGCCGCTCCGAAGTCTACATAGTGGAAGGCGATAGTGCCGGTGGCTGTTTTGCTGGTGGTACAAAGGTAGCTCTTGCTGATGGGCGCCAAGTTTCGTTTGAGGAGTTAGTAAAAGAAAGCGCACAAGGAAAACAAAACTATTGCTACACCATCAATGAAGATGGTCATGTGGCTATCGTGCCGATTTTGCATCCCCGCGTAACGCAAAAGAATGCCGAGGTGATCAAAATTACTTTGGACAACAACGAGGAGATTACTTGCACTCCGGATCATCGGTTCATGCTCCGGGATGGTTCGTATGAGATGGCTCAGAATCTTAAGGCAGAGGAGTCTTTGATGCCGCTGTATCGTCAGCAGTCTCGTCTTGGTCGTCGCATCACCATTGAAGATTATGAGCTGGTATTTGATTCCAAAGACAGTCGCTGGATATTTACCCATGTACTCAGTGATGAGTATAATCTGAAGAATAGAGTGTATACATTGGCCTCTGGTGGACATCGTCACCACCGAGATTTTAATAAACATAATAACAACCCTGACAATCTGGTTCGTTTGACGAACGAAGAACACTTGACACTCCACCGTGCGCATATCGGCAAGACTTTGCATCGGCCAGAAGTGAAATTGAAGGCAATACAGGCGAAGCAGACAGATGCTTTCCGCAAACAAGCTCGAGAAAAGGCATTGGAAAACAGCACATTCCTTAGTGCTAAAGCAAAAAAACAATGGGAAAACGAAGAGTACAAGCGTTTCATGACAGAGAAGTTTCTAGAATTTTATGCAACCAATGCCGAGTACAGAGAAAAAAACAACGCGCTTTTGAATCAGAGTCAGAAAGAGTACTGGTCAGTAGAAGAACACAAAGAAGAACAGGCCAAGAGAGTCACGGAGCATTTCAAACGGCATCCAGAGCAAAAAGGATGGCTTTCTCAACTTGCTAAGAAACAGTGGCAGAATCCAAGCTTGATTGAGTGGAGAAAAGAAACAACCAAGCAACAGTGGACGCCTGAATTCAGAGAGAAAAGAAAGGCGGCGTATAATAAGACTTATCTGCAAAAGGCACTAAAGGCTTTGTATGAGATCTATCAAACAAAGCACGTTATCGATAAAGAGACTTATAATGTCTTGCGTAAAGAATCCCGTGATAAAAGTTTGATCCGTTACGAAACGGTATGCGAACGGTTTTTCGGTGGAAATGAAGGTAGGTTACAGGATGCCGTGGCACACTTCAATCATCGTATAAAAAATATTACCTGGCTGGAGAAAAAAATTGATGTCTACGATATCGAGGTGCCTGGCACACACAACTTCGCTCTGGCTTCCGGGGTATTCGTTCACAACAGTGCCAAGCAAGGACGTAACCGGATGTTTCAGGCTATTCTGCCGCTGCGCGGCAAGTTGGTCAACGTGGAAAAGACTAGCCTCGACAAAGTGGTCAAGTCCGACACACTCAAGCCTATTATCATCGCTTTGGGCGTCGGCATTGGGGAAACCTTCGATATCGCCAAGCTCCGTTACCACAAGGTCATCATCATGGCCGATGCCGACGTGGATGGATCACACATCCGCACGCTGCTTCTGACGTTCTTTTATCGTTACTACGAAGCGCTAATCCGAGGCGGCAATATCTATATTGCTCAACCACCACTCTATCGCCTCCAGAAGGGCAAAGACGTGCGCTATGCCTACACCGAAGAAGAAAAATTGCGTATCATCGAAGAGATGAAGGCTGTGGCCTTGGCGAAGTCGGTGGCCAAGAAGGATAAAAAGGCCAAGCAAGCTGAAGAAGCGGTGGCCGAAACTGCCGAAGAAGCCGGGGAAGTGGTAGTGGGAGTGTCGATTCAGCGTTATAAAGGTCTCGGAGAAATGAACTCGGATCAGTTGTGGGAAACCACGATGAACCCTGATAATCGGGTGATGCTTCAGGTGACCATCGAAGATGCGGAAGAAGCTGACGAGCTTTTTGATATCCTGATGGGGAGCGAAGTGGAGCCGCGTCGTCGTTTCATCCAGACCCACGCCAAGACGGTCAAGAACTTGGATGTGTAGTGTGTGATGAGAACGAGGTGGAAAAGAGCCTGACCAGCTCTTTTTTCTTTTGACAGGAAGTTTTCTTCGTGATACTTTTCTCCATTGAGTTCATTTTCAACTTAGTGCAACAACACCAAGAAAGGACGGCCGTGATGAAGCGATTTCGCGATGTTTTGTGCGCCGCAATCATACTGGTGCTGCTGTCACCGTTGTTTTTGGTGATTGCCTGTGTGATCAAGCTGACCTCACCGGGGCCGGTTACTTTTTGTCAGGAACGTACGGGGTATCGTGGGAAGTCCTTTGTGATATTCAAGTTTCGGACAATGCAGCATAAATCAGGTAGATTGTTTGATATAGTGTTGCCTGGTGATATACGTGTCACGCGGATTGGAAAGTTTTTACGCTCTACCTACCTTGATGAGTTGCCACAATTCGTAAATGTTTTGCTGGGCGAAATGAGTTTGATTGGACCACGGCCTCAGCCACCGCAGACTACCAGTTTTCTGATGGCGCTTAATCCACCGTATCATCTGTGTTGGCAGGTGCGCCCCGGTATGACTGGTTTGGGTCAATTGCGTGGACGGCTCTGGATGCTTGACCACATTGAGGAGGCGATTTTTGCAGAGATTGGTTATGCCTGTGGACACAGTCCAAAAACAGATTACCAAATTTTGTTTGAAACCTGTTTGGTAATATTGAAAAAGCAGGGCATCTGAGTATGGGTGGTACAGAGGGCGGGGAGGCAAATGCCGACTCGCTTTTTTCTTAGCCAGAGATTGACGAGGGGGGCCTCTTCTGGTAGACTGCTTTTACTAAAAAGTTGCTTTTTTACAGGCATTTTTGCTAGACTAAAGAAAAACATGAAACTGCCACTTGAAAACATCCAGCCGCTCGTTCGTTGCCCGGTCTGCAACAAGAAATATCGGACGATGAAGATGCTTGTTTTGGAAGAAGATGACAAGCGTACCACACTCCACATGACCTGCGAGAGCTGTGGGGCGGCCGCTATTGTCTTTGTTTCACTGGGGCAGTTTGGAGTGGTCAGTCTTGGGACACTTACCGATCTGGGGCAGAACGA
>JAUYFO010000084.1 GCA_030690925.1 Candidatus Moraniibacteriota bacterium | reverse complement strand
GGCATAGGCCGTGTTGTCGACACTGATGCTACAGGAGCACTCATTGGGGTAGAAGAGGTTTCCTCCTTTTCTGCCGGGAAAACATGCTTGGAAGAAAAGGACATGGCCGCTGGATCAGCCGGCACTGGCTCAGTATTGTTGTTGAAACTCATACTCCCAAAACTAAAGGCCTCACTTACCTCATGTGGCTCTGTTTTCTGAGGAGCGAGCGGTGGCTCGGGCATAGCCGGTCGAGGAGGAGCAATAGGTCTCGGTGTTTCAAAAATCGGAAAGACGATTTCGCTCCGTTCGGTGTCAATTTGTAGTGGCAGGTTTTCTTCTACTGATTTCAGAACCAGGTTGACCCGCTCCCGCTCTTCGGCCGACAAATGCTTGCCATTTTCCGAACGGAAGAGGAAATTCCCTCGCTGCACACTGTCATGGTGTCCGATTCCCAGTTCATCACGGTAGTATTTGATCCAGTACAGGAGCGATGGTCGCACCGGCTCTGCCTGTGACTTTACCTTGATCCGTTCCCGGGTAATGAGCTGATTTCCCAAACTCTCGTACTTCGACAATGCCTGGAGCAGCGGCATCCGCACCAGAGCCGCTGGTGGCCTTTTTTCTTCTTCAACTTCTTCTTTTTCTACTCGCGGCTTTGGCTGTATCGTCAAAATTTCTTTCTGAATAAACTCTACAATCGCCTTGGCCTGGATGGAATCACTACCTGTTGCCGTAAGCAACGAACCAATTTTTGCTTCACACTCTGGAAGTCCAAACTCTCCAAAAAAAATCTGCCGTATGGAAAGACTAATTTTGCCGATGACTGCGTCTGCCAAATGGAAACTATCCTGCAGTTCTTTTATCTTGAGCGGCAATTCATCCGCAATAAGAATATCCCGCTTTTCCTTGGGTAGCATGTGGAAATGTTTCCAGATGTTGTCTTCTATCTGCTTTCCTATCGTCTCTACTGTTCCATTTTCTGAAACAAGCATCGGATAGTACAGCGGTTTATTGTCGGTGTTGATGTCCACAGTATTCGTTTATTTTATGGCAGCTCGGCTTGAATTTTCTGGTACCGATCAGGATTTACAGCGCGGATTGACGCCATATAAGTATCGGCAGCAGCTTTATTGGCACCGCCAGACCGGAACAATTCTTGTTTGGCCACATCCTCAGTCTTCATTCCCTTCAATATACTATCAACCGCAAGAGTACGATCACCTCCATTAGTAGCCATTTCAATCGTCACCAAAACATTTGTTTTACCATTCGTCTTGAGCTTCCTATCTAGCTCTTTCTTCACGTCAGGACCCATTGTCGCCATATTGTTGTACTGAGCTTCACTCATACCATCAAGAGAATCTCCATTGGCCTTCTTCGCGAGCGCCAGGATTTTTTCTCTCTGGGCACCAGGATTGGCGTTGGAAGCCTTGATAGCCTCAACGGCATCATGGAGCTCATTAGCATTGCTAAACTGCTCTTTCTTGGCCAGAATATTAACGGCCGCTTCTTTCTCTGCAGCACTATGTTTACTGCTATTAGCAGGTTCGAGCATCTGCTTAAGCGCTGTAGCACTCGTCCGCAGTTCTTCCATCTCCTTCTCATTCTCCGCCACCTTCTTATTGTGCTGGTTTTCTACCACTCGATCATAGCCCGGTTTACCACCGCCTACCTTGCCGGATATTCTTTCTTCCCGCTGCTTACTCCCTTCGGTCCAGAACTTCGGAGTCAAGACCTTGGCATACTTGTTATTTTCCGCACGCTCTTTGATACCTTTCCCTATGCCCCTCGTAAGGGTATTGCTATACGTTTTCCTCCCAGCCCATTTGAGAAAATCTTTTCCTTTGCCCGTTACTGCCGCGCCACCGGCAATGGCCATGGAGCCACCGAGGCCGATAGCAAACCACAGCATGATGATAGGAATAGAAAACATAGCCATGGCACTGATAAAACCAACGGTTTCTGGAGTAGAGTTCGTGGTAGCAGCAGTTATAAATTGTGCCTTGGTATTGTCAGAACTAATTTCAGCAAAAAAACGAGTGGCTACAAAAAGCATCAGCATAGCAGAGGGACCGAACAAAGCATATTTCCAAAGATTTTCCCACCACTGTGCACTAAACTTCTGCATCCCAGGAATAACGGATGCCGCAAAACCCACCGAAGCAAAAATAAGAAGAATGACCAGGGCTGCCAAACGCACCACAAAAAGCACCGCTAACACCAGCAGCGTAATAGAGAAAATAAACAAAAAGATAATCGCCATAATCAGTTGCGATACTCCCGTATCTTTCAATTTACCAGGGATCAAAATTTCTTGAATTTGTGAAGCACTCAGAACTGATCCAAGAATACTCTTGTTGGTTCCAGTAGAGCCCATCTGATTGGCAAAATAGTACATAGGGACATTGGTAGCATCGATGATGACTCGAGTAATCGGAAAACTGAAGTTGACAAAGAGGGCAGCCAGTACCAGGCTGAGCAGAGTTTTCTTGTAGTCCTTGGCCACCTGAAAGACGATAGTGAAAGCGGTATAGAGGAGAGTGAGGATGAAAAAGAGATTGAAAAAATCACGGATGAACTTCCACATCACGTAAACACTAGCCCTATTCAGCAAACCACTAGGACCAGAAATATAGTCAGGGTTCACTGCCCAATCAAGCATAGTAATCGCTATAGAAGCAAACCAGCCGATCACGGTGAAAACACTGTAAAGCAAGATCTTAAGCCCTCCTAAAACCGTATCCCCAGCAACAGCACCAATACCAAAATAAGAAGCAGCAGCAATACCAGCCCAAACCAAGGGCGCTATCGCATAAGCTGTTTTGACTTTTCCAAGAAAAAACAGCCCCGATGAAAAGAGAACCAAAGCGAAAGCAAATACCCCTTTGTTTTGTTTTTTGTTTTTGAGAAAAACCATACTACGCACAAAAGTAAGACCCTCCTGCTGCGCCAGGTAGAGCGAAACACGAAAAATCAAAAGAAATTCCAGTGATATTATACCACAGGAATGAGCAAAGAAAAAAGCTCGCCTACGCGAACTTTTTTATCTCTATCATCATGTATCATTCATCTCTTATCCTCTTCTTCTAATAGATGTAGCCCTTGATCACTCGGCTGGATCCCGAAAGCGTCCGGGAGTTCTTTTTCCCCCAGCCGACATAGTTCATCTCGCTGACCGTGATCATCCCACCGCTTACTTTTTCTACCAGTGCCACATGGCCATAGAAACGGTTTTCCGTCGTCACCACAATCGAGCCCACGGCTGGGGTGCGTCCTGTCTTGTAGCCCAGCGCTTTGGCCTTGTAGAGCCAAGTACCAGCGTTACCGTTCCAAGGAACATAGCGCTTCTGTGCCACATACCAGGTGCAGTAGCCGTAGGGGAAGCGGTGGCCAGTCCCCGCCTTGCCATCCAGCTTACGGAAGCCGGAAGAAATATCAGTAGCGGCCCCACCAGTCGAGGTGGCATACTGGCGCCGTTCCAGACCACCGTCCAAGTTAGCGGGCTTGGGAGCCTCTTCTTTTCTGCCATCCGGAATGATAATGACACTCCCCACCTCTATCTCGCCGTTGGCTGGCAACTCATTGAAAGCGATAATCTTGTCTTTCTCGGCTCTGTAGGTCGTAGCGATAGAGTCAAGCGTGTCTCCGGATTTGACAGCATAGGAAAGCCCAGCTACCGGCAGAATGAAGATCTGGTCACCCGGTTTAATCTGGTCAACGTTGTCGAGATCGTTAGCCCACAGGATAGTATTGACCGTAATACTGTTCTCGGCCGCAATACCGCTGACTGTATCGCCAGCCTGAACGGTATAGATCTTGACTCCGCCGTCTTCCTCTGGGTCCTTGGCAATAGAAGATCCTGCCTGGGACGAAAGCATGATCTGATTCTGTAAGGAGCCATTCTGAATATCGAAAAGTGAGGTGTCGTCCTTCTGTTCTGGGTCAATCGTACCAGCCACGGTAGCAAGCGGCACGAGAGAGAGGTTCTGTTTCTTGCTCACCTGAGCCGCAATACGGTGTTTGGGAGAAAGGCTCGTCTCAGCCGATGACCCCTCGCCACTGATATACCCAAAAAGTACGCTCTCCGAGTCTTTGCCCTGGGTGAAGTTGGAAACTGAAACCAAGAGGGCACTGGAAGTTACAATCGAAAAAGCGGAGTAGCTCCGAAAGAGGCGCACCGCTCGGTAGCCAGAAACTTCCTTGATAAACTGAAGGAAGCGGATCTGGAACTTGTGAATGCGCGTATGGAAAGCAGGCGGAGAGACTCTATTGTCTCTTTTTTCTTTGGCATCGGGAAGGCGTTTCCCAAGAAGGGGAAGGCGCGCCTTGATGCTTGTGAAGAAAAGCTTGGTACGAATAAAACATCTGCCTTTCGATTAGGAAAAACCCTGAGAACGAAGCGGCTGAAACAATTCAGCAAGAAACGTCCATCGCAGCCTTTCCCCTAATTTTTACAAAGGTCAGTATACCTCTTGGCAAGGTCTAAGTCAAGGAGAAAAAGAGCTATTTTTATGTTTTACGGCTTATCTGAAGCGCCATATAACTGTATAAGTCAGCCCCATGTTATACTGTTTATGTCTTCTCATGTTGCTCTATGATCTTCTTCGAAAAACCGAAAAATGAAATCGAAACCCTAGCCAAACGCTTCTGCGAACACCTAGAAATCGAACTCGACCGCTCCCACCGGACACTGGAAAGTTACTCCCGGGTCCTTCAGTCCTTTTTTGTCTGGGGAAAGATCGAAGTTCCGGCCGATATCACGGCCGCGCGGGTCCGGACATACCGCCTCTATCTGAATCGCCGCCTCAACCGACAGGGTGAAAGTCTGAAAAAGAACACCCAGAGCTACCACGCCATCGTACTGCGCACTTTCCTCAAATATCTGTCCAAACAGGATATCCTCGTCCTTCCGGCGGAAAAGATCGAGGTCGGCAAGGCCGAAGACCGGCAGATCGAGTTTCTGGAATATGACGAGGTTGTGCGCCTGCTAGATGCGGCGAGCGGCACCACCCCCAAAGTACTACGCGACCGAGCCATGCTTGAGCTGCTTTTTTCCTCTGGATTGCGGGTTTCGGAACTGGTCAGCCTCGACCAGGTCCATGTCAACCTAGAAAAGGAAGAATTTAGCGTTCGCGGTAAGGGGCGCAAGCTGCGCATCGTCTTTATTTCTCCTGCTGCCAAGGCCGCTCTCCAGGCGTCACTTGATAGCCGGGGCGATGTCGACCCAGCCCTCTTCATCTCCTATCCCAAAAAAGGCCTAGTAAATCGCCAAGGGGGAAAACGGGATAGCAAACGCCTGACCACCCGCAGTGTGGCTCGCATCGTCAAATACTACGCGACCAAAGCCGGCATTGTAAAGGATGTCCACCCCCACACTCTGCGTCATAGTTTTGCCACGGATTTGCTCATAAATGGGGCTGATATCCGCAGCGTCCAGGCTATGCTCGGCCACGCCTCAATCACCACCACCCAAATCTACACCCACGTCACCAACGAACATTTGAAAGAAATCCACCAGGCCTTTCATGCCAAGCGGAAGAAGAGGGAGGGAAAGTGATAAGAGATAATTGATACAGGATAATTGATGAGGAACATGGAAGAAAAAATTAAAAAGTTTCAAGATTTATTTGCTTGGCAAGAAGCACATCGCCTGGCTCTCCTTGTTTATACGATAAGCAAAGGGTTTCCTAAAGAAGAACTTTTTGCTCTTACAAATCAGATCCGTCGAGCGGCAGTGTCTGTACCATCAAACATCGCGGAAGGTTACGGAAGACCAAGCGGAAAAGACAGAATTCATTTTTTCTGGATAGCCAAGGGGTCACTACTCGAAGTAGAGAGTCAATTTCTTATTGCCAAAGATCTCGGCTATGTGAAAAATGCCACTTTGATAAATACTTTCAACGTACAACTTGAAAAAACAGATAAAATTCTCACCGGACTGATCATGAAGACAAGGTAGCACATCTCTTATCTTGCATCATGCATCACTTATCCTCTTCTTAACGGTGCCACACCGAGCATCATCTTTTTGACTCCGAAGCGCTTGAAAGCGATAGTAGCCAGTGTCCCAGCAATCGAAACGATCAAGCCTGATCCAAACTGTGGGTGCTCCACCATATCCCCTGGCCGCACATCACCCGGTGCAAGTGGTGATAGTGTTTCATCACTCGTCGTAGTCTCCTGCTTCACCATTTTTCCAAAAGAAAGCTTTTTGGAAGCCACTGGAAAAGAATGGAATGATCTTTTGAAATGACGCTTGCCCATCATGCCAGAGCGCTTCATTGCTTGCTCGTCAATCAGATGACTTGGGATCTCCGCTATGAAACGTGAGGGCGGGTTGACCTGAGTGGAGCCAAAGATGGTGCGTTGTTCGGTGTAGAGCAAACAGATTTTTTCCTTGGCGCGGGTCAGACCGACATACATGAGTCGGCGCTCCTCTTCCAATTCGGTCGGTGACAGAGCGCTCCGAGAGTGAGGAAAGATTCCCTCTTCTAGGCCCAGGATAAAAACGACTGGAAATTCTAGGCCCTTGGCACTGTGCACCGTCATGACGTGCACCGATTCACTCTCTTGATTAATGGTGTCTGTATCTGAAGCCAAAGCCACTTCTTCCAAGAAATATTCGAGTGCTACAGGGAGGTCCATATCACTAAACTTCTGAGCCACGGAAAGCAATTCCCGTACGTTTTCTTGGCGCACTTCCCCTTCACTCGTCCCATCAGCCAAGCTATCAAAGTACCCACTCTCCTTGGTGAGTAACTCAAAAAGTTCAGTCAATTTC
>JAUYFO010000038.1 GCA_030690925.1 Candidatus Moraniibacteriota bacterium | reverse complement strand
ATTTTGGCGAAAAAACGAATTCCGAAACTTGGCTGGGGAGGAAGGGATCGAACCTTCGCATGGCGGGACCAGAACCCGCTGCCTTACCGCTTGGCTACTCCCCAGTATTCGGGCAACGAACAACAAAAAACAGTCAACAAGAAATGCTGTAAAACCTATCGGTTATTCTAGCTCACAACCCTATTCTTTTCAAGCCCTAGTCTATGACCTCACTGCTGATTGATACTCGCTGTCTGTTAGCTGTTTTTTTAGCCCTTCAGATAGCGATGGATAGCGATGAAGCTGGAGATGACCCCGAGGAGCACTCCAAGAAAGAGGAGTCCAAGTAGTACCGGAAAAAAGAAGTACAGGTACATGCCCATGAAGTTCCCTTGTGGCAAAGCGCCTTCAGTAAACGGGGCGATAAAATAGGCAACCCCGAAGAGTGAAGCGGAAGTAACCAAGGCAGCTGCGACGCCGTAGAAGATCCCTTCAAAGATAAAGGGCATACGCACATAGATGTTGGAGGCCCCAACTAAGCGCATAATCTCAAATTCTTGGCGATGGGAGTAGATAGTAATCCGGATAGTATTGAAGGTGATCAGGATAGCGATAAAGATGAAGGCGGCACCAAGAGTAAGCCCAGCTTTTTGGGTTGTGTTGTTGATATGGTCCAGGCGGGTGAAAATCTTCTTGTTCTTGGCGTAATTGATACGGCTAATATCACTCCGAAACGTCGAATGCTCAATCTGGTTGACGATGACTTCGTAGTCTTCTGGTGTTACTGCTTTGATAACGAGTGAAGCCAGGAGTGGATTTTCGCCAATTTCTTCAATCGCTTGAGCAATAACAGGATCATTACCACTCTCTGCCAAGAAGGTCTCGAGTGCGTTTTCTCGGGAAACGTACTCCACTGAAGCCACTTCTTTTTTGTACTTAGCCAGTTCGTCACGGATTTCGAGAATCCGCTCCTCGGGAATATCTGGATTGAAAGAGACACTGATACTGACCTTATCCCGCATATTCTTCAACACATAATGTGTGGTGAGTCCAAGCAGTGAGGAAAGACTAACGATAAAGAGCGAGAGCGTCAGAATACTGACCGTCGCAAAAGACAGCCAACCGTTACGACGGAAATTGAGCCAACCTTCTCTGAACGTGCGCCATAGTTTGAGCGTTTTCATGTTCTTTATTGTAGCATATATTTTCCCTTGCTTTCATCATGAGCGATATGGCCATCGCTTAAGATGATGACACGGCGACCAAGTTTATCGACAATCCCCTTGTTGTGCGTAGCGAGAATGACGGTGGTACCAAAAGAGTTAATCTCGAGCAGGAGGCGGATGATCTCACTACTCGATATCGGGTCTAGATTGCCAGTGGGTTCATCGGCGATGATGACTCTGGGACGATGGATAAGGGCCCGAGCCAACGAGACCCGTTGTTGCTCCCCTCCTGAGAGTTGATGAGGAAATTTCTGCATCTTGGTGCCGAGGCCAACAATGTCAAGAATTTCTGGCACCTGTTCGTTGATTTCTTCCGAACTGACCCCATCGACTTCCAAAGCATAAGCGACATTTTCAAAAGCGGTTTTCTGCGGCAGTAGCTTGAAGTCCTGGAAGACAGTGCCGATACTGCGCCGGAAAAATGGTAGGTGTTTGCGGTTGATAGCCGAGATGGGACGCTCGTTAAAATAAACCTCTCCTGTAGTTGGTATTTCTTCAGCATAAATCATCTTGAGCAGGGTTGATTTTCCGACACCACTGGTCCCCACAATAGAAAGAAATTCACCAGGATAAATGATTAAATTAACATCCTCAAGAATCTGGGCATCACCCGCATAGGTTTTGGAGACGTTTTCAAAATGAATAATCGGTTTTTTTTCTGCCATAGGGTAATTATTTTTTTATTGTCACGTCACTCGCAAGCAACGGTGATTAACTTTTACTGTGATTGCAGGTAGCGCAGGGTGCTTTCGATGAACAAGTCGAGCGAACCATCGAGAACTTTGGCGGTGTCACTCGTTTCAGTATTGGTGCGATGGTCTTTGACCAGAGTATAGGGATGAAGGACATAGGAGCGGATTTGATTGCCCCACTCGGCACTTTTGAATTCCCCTCGCAGTTTGCGTTTTGCTTCCGCTTCCGCTTCCAGTTTTTGTTGGAGGAGTTTGGACTTGAGAAGCTTCATGGCTTGTTCGCGATTCTGGAGTTGCGATCGTTCGGTTTGACAGGTAACGACGGTATTGGTGGCCAGATGAGTGATGCGGACGGCGCTTTCGGTCTTGTTGACGTTTTGTCCTCCAGCACCAGAAGAGCGATAGGTATCGATACGGAGTTCCTCAGACCGGATAACAATAGCAGTGTCATCACTTTCGATCACGGGCATTATCTCGACCGAAGCAAACGACGTCTGTCGTAAGCTGTTGGCATTGAACGGTGAGAGACGAACCAAGCGGTGAATCCCCGCTTCGCCACGCAGATAGCCATAGGCGTAGGCGCCATCTATCTCGACCGTCACACTCTTGATCCCGGCTTCGCTCCCCCGGGTTTCATCAAGCACACTCGTCCGGAATCCTTTCTTCTCGGCGTAACGCAGATACATGCGCAGCAACATCTCAGCCCAGTCCTGGGCGTCAACGCCGCCAGCACCACTGCGCACCGTCATGAGCGCCGATCCGTGATCATAGTCTCCCCCGAGCAGTGTTCGGAATTCCCAGTCGTGAATAGCCTGGGCAGCCTTATCATATTCTTCTGCTACGAAGGCAGCTGACTCGGCTGATTCTTCTTCGGCGAAAGATGCCAACTCTGAAAGTGTGTCCTTAAGCGCCTCGAAAGCTAGGCGTTCCTTTTCGATTACCTCTATCTCCTGCATAATCCGGCCAGCGCTTTTGGGGTCATCCCAGAATCCTGGCTGTTCAGTCTTTGCTTTGAGCTCGCCTTTATGGACTTCCTTTTTGGCGAAGTCAAAGATAGTCCTGCAACTGCAGGAGTTTTTTTTGAAGAACCGCTATTTTCTCAGTCATCTCATTCATGACTTGAAGTATACCACAATATAGTCCACCCTTGAATCTTTTCGGAGAGTGGTATAGACTTTTCTGAGTATGCCTGAGATACGCCACCTTAGCTCAGTTGGCAGAGCGGCGCACTCGTAACGCGCAGGTCTCCAGTTCGATCCTGGAAGGTGGCTCAGTTTTCAGAAAAACGCACTCCCGCCGGTTGGCGGGTAAACTCCACGCGTAGGTCATCGGCTCAAAGAGAATCCCGCCTCGGCGGGATTCTTGTTTTCTTACTTGGCTAGTTCTGCTTCGATAGCTTGTTTGATATCGTCGGCAGTGACGGCTCCATCAAGAAAGGTGCCTCCGACGAAGGTGGCAGGCGTAGCGCTGATCAAGAGATTGGCGGCCTCCTCTTTGTCTTTAGCCACTTTGTCCTTGTACTTTTCGCTATCCAGACAAGAGGAAAAGGCACGGAAATCAAGTTTGAGCCACCAAGCGTAATCCTTGAATTTTTGCAGGCCCGATGTTTTGCTCCATTCGGTCTGTTTGGTGAAAAGATAATCGGCATAGATATCGAACTTCCCCTGCTCATTGGCACATTGGGCGGCAATGGCAGCGTTTTCAGCCTGCACATGAAACGAGAGCGGCAGATGCTTATACACCAGACGTACTTGGTCACCATAGGCAGCAGCTACTTGCTTCAGGTCCTTGTGAAATGTCTTGCAGTAGGGACATTCAAAATCAGAAAACTCAACGATGGTTACTTTGGCATCCTGCGGACCGGAGACAATAGCGTTCTCTCCTACTGTGGGAAGTTTCAGGTAACGGCCGGCCGGTAAACCAATTTTGCTCATGTCGAAAAAGTAGCGGCCATCACGCGGCTGAAACAGACTCGAAGCCTGGGAATAGAAACTCGTATGAAGAATGTCCTTGGAAAAGATGAAGGCTGGGATGGTTACTACACCGCTGCGCTCTGCTAACTGCTTACCCAATTCATCATTCATGTCGATGCGTGTGACCTCGATGGTAGGTACGACTCTTCGTAACCATACCAGGGCTTCACTTGGGTCGCAAGCAGTGCAGTCTTTATCGGTAATCACCTGTAGTGTCACCTTGGGATCGCCATAACCAACCCAGGTTTTGCCCGTTGTCTCGAGGACATTGTGGTTTCTGGTGGCCCAAGGGGAAAAGCCCTCACCGCTGATGAGCTGAACAAGATCGATAAACAAACTTCCGAGGAACAGCCCGCCAAAGATAATACAGAGTGCGAACAGATTCTTGCTGTGGGACTTCTTAGATTTGAGAGCGGCTTCTGTGACAAAGAGATCTTCCTGCATAGGAATGTGGTGAAAGAGATGGGATTACTGTTCTTCTTGACAGGTTTCGCCTTGAGGTGGTACTTCCCTACTAGTAGCCAGTGTTCCACCGTTTTTGATCAGGCCTTTTTGGAGAGCGTTTAAGTCAACAGTGTTCGCTTTGCTCAGTTTGTAGTCATCAAAACCGATGGTAAGAGTGTCATTGAGATTCGATTTTATCAAAGCACCGAAACATAGAGCCACAAGAAAGATGAGAGCCAGGTCACGCGGCGTATAGTCACGTTGTTTCATATTGGCCAGCCATAAACGAGCTTTTTGAGCCAGTGAAGCGGCTTTTGTCTGCCAGGTGGTTGCTACCATAAGGGAAAAGTTAACACGCAACAGTATCACACCCTTCTTTATTTGACAATCCCATAACAGAAAAAAACACCCGTCTTTGGGGTGTTATGGGACGATTTCATCGAGCACATTATCGAGGTCACTAATACTGCGCGACCCGAGGCCATCCGCCTTGCATGATGGGTCACGGAGTTCCTGGCGTACCCTTTCTACCGCAAGAAAAGGCTTCACTCCGCGGACGATATTATCATTGATAGCGATATTGGGCCCCTCTTTGCAGAAACTGAAACATTCCGTCACGGGAAGCACCAGGGCTTCTTCCTTACTCAAACCTTCTTTGAGGTTGTGGTAGACATCTTCTCCCCCACGAACCAAACAGTCTTTATGCAGGCACACCTTCACCGTGGCCTGGCCGATAGACTCAGGAACGGCGTGTGCGGGGAGACGAGCACGTGGATCATTAGGGGTAGTAGCATCCATAGGCTGT
>JAUYFO010000075.1 GCA_030690925.1 Candidatus Moraniibacteriota bacterium | reverse complement strand
GGATCTGAAGACCTTGCAGTATAATCTTTCTCCACGTTACGACTATGCGCCTTGTGTCGCGGGAAGCTGTCCAGCGCCGAGTATCAGTGGCTACAGCCTGACCCAGACGCTCGAGGTAAAGGTGCGGGACAGTGCCAAGTTAGGCGACCTGCTCTCTGGAGTGGTGCGGAGTGGTGCCAACAGTGTCTCAGAAGTACGTTTTACGGTAGATGACGATACTGCAGCCAAAGATGAGGCTCGCGCCGAAGCTATAGCGGAGGCCAAGAAAAAAGCCAAGGCTACAGCCAAAGCCGCTGGTTTTCGTCTCGGAAAGCTAGTAACCCTGTATGAAAATTCCAATCCAATGCCATACTATGGTATGGGTGGTGGAGGTGCAGACATGTATGCAGCCAAGGCCGAAGCAGCACCGGTAGTGGAACCAGGGACACAGTCAACCAAGGTCCAGGTGACTCTCACTTATGAAGTAAAGGACTAAGAATCCCTTGGCAGAAGCAAAAGACCGCCCCGATTAAAGGGCGGTTCTTGGTATTTGACAAAATAAAAACAGAGAGTATACTTTAGTATGTAATAGTATTAAACATAAAAGAGTATGCAAATACTTACTCCGAAGCAGCGTATCGTGCTCCAGGCGATCAAGCAGTTTTTCTCAGAAAATGGCACCATGCCGACGGTCAGAGAAATTCAGGAAGTATCAGGAAAACTTGGACTGAAACTCAAAAGCTTGCGCAGTTTCTTCCTGTATCTCAATGAGCTCGAGGACAAAGGATATATCAAACGTACTTCTGAGGATCGTGGTATCACCCTGAAGGGTATTACCAAGGATAGGTTTTTGGATGTCCCAGTTGTTGGTATGGCCAATGCCGGAGCGGCAACGATGTTTGCTGATCAGTATATCGAGGGGTACTTGAAAGTATCCAAACGGATTGTCCGAGATAGTCGCAATGTTTTTGCCATTCAGATATCGGGAACATCAATGAACAAGGCCCGGGTCAATGGCAAAACAATCCAAAATGGCGATTTCATTTTGGTCGATTCGACGTGGAAGCATTATAACAATGGTGATCGGGTGCTGGTGGTGATCAATGGTATGGCCACCGTCAAAACCTACCGCACCGTTGATGGCAAAAATATTGTGCTCTTGCCAGAATCAACTGACCAGAAGCACAAACCAATTTTCCTGACCGAAGACGACGACTTCGTCATCAATGGCAAGGTGATCGACGTCCTCAAACTGAATACTTAGCAGCAAAAAATCAGGTGCGCTCGTGGTATAATGGGGGCATGCGAAACACCCGTGCTGTTCGCCCTGTTTGGTTGCGGACACTGCTCAAAATACACGCCCTAGCTTTTACGATTGTCCTCGGGGTCTATTTTGTGCTGGCCTTTTTTGATCCCGGACTGCTTTCTTACGATTTACGCCAAAAATTCCATGCTCTCGCTGATGAAACCATCACCATTACGGCCACCGTCTTGGGGCCACCAGTAAAGCCGGTGGTGAGTGCTACCGCTGATTGTGATGAAGGTACTGGAACCCTCAGTGTCGCCCTTGACTGGGCCACCGACCCCAACAGCTACACCTACGATGTAGAACGTGACAACACCCCTCTGGTTGCTGGCCTGACGAATTCGGCCTACAGTGATACCAATGTCGTGATTGCGACGACGTATCAGTACGTCGTGACCGCCAATGGTCCTATGGGCCCAGGGGTAGCAGTATCCGACCCGGTATCGGTGACGACACCATCGGTCTGTGATGTGACCCTTGCCGCGCCAGCCGTTACGATTGTTTCTTTCAATGGTCGGGGGATAGATGGTTATGATGGGACACCCCGAGTGAAAAATCGTCGGCCAGTCTTTTCTGGAACGACTAGTATGGCCAATGCCACTCTGCTGGTGGTCATCGGTGGTGTCTATTTTTCCCAATTCTCTGCCAATGCCAATGGGTATTGGGAATGGAAACCACCGAGTGATCTACCAACTGCCCGGAATACCTTTAGCGTGACAGCCACTGATCTAAGCGATGGTACCAGACAGGCTACTGCGACCCTACGTTTTGATATCCTGCAGCGCGATGAGGGTGCTTCGGCAACAGGGCTGGTGAGAGGCGGTGGCGGCAATGGAACCACAGTTACCCCCGATGCAGCGCCTCCGCTAAAGACATCAGCACCGCTTGATTTTTCGCTGATTGTGCAGGATAAAGAAGCCGCGGTGTTGCAGGGTGAATTTCTTCACACAGTGGTCACCATTGAAACATTGGAAAAAAAATACTCCCATATTACGGTACCAATCCGCTATACCATTACCGATGAGAACCAGGGCAACATATTCTCTGAGACTCGGCAATCGTATATTACCGAAGGCGCCGTTATCGAAACTTCCTTGGTGATGCCGCTCTATATGAATCCAGGGAAGTACATTGTGCGGGCCGAAATTCTGCTTGATTCTATCAACGTCAGTCGTATGGTACCATTTTCTCTCCGGGAACTGCCGCTGATGCGGTTGTCGAGTGGGGCAGTGTTTTCTTACGCTGATCTGATTCGTCATTTAGGCTGGATCGTATTTAGCACACTCCTCTTTCTTTTCTTGTGGCTGTCATTGTTTATCCGAGAATACATACTCTATTTGCAACGTGATGGCGAAGTGACAGAATACGATCTCGTAAAAGCCGGCTTTATTCGTAGGTAACTGTTTAATAGAAAGGAGGTGTCACCTATGAACATGGATATACTATTTTTTGGTGTTGATGCTTTGACTATTACCCTGTTCTTGTTGGTGCTGCTGTTTTCCGTTGGCATCGTATGGCGAGTCGAGAAGGAGCTCGACTGGTCATATAAGTTTTTCGTGGTGGCTGCGATGAGTGTGATGCTGGCCGATATTGTCGGTTTGTACTATGCGGGCCAGGGATCAACTGCTATTTTGCTCGGCAAGGGCTTGCGACTTGTCGGAGCCGTTACTTTTTTGATGAGTGTACTGTTTATGCGCGATATTGTGCGTAAACTTGATCACGAAAAAAAGGACTAATCACATTGGTTTATGACACTGCCGCCCGCTCCGAAACTTGTCTTCCCTCTGGATTCCTATCTGGTGAACGGCGCCCCTTTTGGTAAGCGTGCCGCTCACGATGGAGTCTTTTGGGGTGTTCATTTGGGCGAAGACTGTGTCGTGCCAGCCGGAACCGATGTGCGGGCTATCGGGCGGGGTAAAGTGGTCTATGCGGCGCTTCATCCTGGGACAGCTGACAAAGGCAACTGGGGTCATATTGTCATCATTGCCCATCGGCGACCCCGTACCAAAGAAATTTTCCATTCCCTGTACGCTCACCTCGGGACCAGTTTCAAGCGCATCGGGGAAACGGTGGAATGCGGTGAGCCACTGGGATTCATCGGCGAGGCTTTCACGCTGGAGAATGGCTTTTGGGAAGCTCACCTACACTTCGCTGTCTATGTCGGACCGTGGAGTGATGAAGTATTACCGGGGTATTGGAAAGAAGGGGAAGTACGGACCAGGCCAGAGTGGTGGCGGGTGCCGAGCGAGTTCATTACCGAATACCAGCGGAAATCCAAATAACGATTGTGTTGTAAAGAATCACTGCTAAGAGTGGTTTTTTGTTGTGTTGAGCCGATCACATCGCTTACGGATAACGGTGATTGACAGAACAAGAAAAATAGCTCACTATCAGGGCAACTGAAACTTTCCTCGAAAGGTCGTTCGCTGGTTTAGTCAGTCGGATGTGCTGCGTTATATAGATGTTGGCGTGCCGATACTCATCGTATATATTCTGGGTCAGCAGATGTACGAGATTGTGGCGGGGTGGCGCCACCCGCATAATCACTGAAAAAAGCAAAGGGTCTCTCGCGAAACGTTCGCGGAGACCTATTTTTTTTGGTGTGCGCTCGGAGGGGATTGGTCACGGATAATCCGTTCGCCGTCGCGACCGGATTTCCGCGACCCTAGCTCGTGGTTTCGCGTGCTCGCAAAACATCACTCCGCTTTTCTCACCCCTACGTAAGCCAAGCAGTTGGCTTACTCCGAGGCTCAAATTCACTTCACTCATTTGTGCGCTCGGAGGGGATCGAACCCCCGGCCCTCTGGTTCGAAGCCAGATGCTCTATCCACTGAGCTACGAGCGCATATATTGCTATTCACTGATCCGCTGCTGGCGAGACAAAGGCCAGGCACCTCCCAGTTATAGCCCATATCCTATTTTCAGTCAAAGTCACGACCCTTGCAAAATATTGAGAAGTGTGGTATACTTGTTGTACAGAGGTCTCCTTTTAGATATTTTTTTGATTATGTTTTATGGCTGTAGTGAGCAAAAAAATAGTAGTTATTAGTGTGCTGGCTTTGGCTAGTGTGGTGGTGTTGTGGCAGGCAGTGTCTCGATCGGCTGATGATGTGGCCCCCGTGGCGACCCGAGAAGCTGTCCTGGAAGAGTCCGTGGTTCCGTTAGCCATGAAAGTTGGAGCAAGGAAAATCAGCACCAAAACCAGGTACGATAACCCGGCAGGTGGCGATGAAGTCGGCTTCACTCTCACGGTTGATGAGGAGGGCGCGATTACGGATGTCGTTGTCGATGTTTTGGCGACTAATCCGACCTCCAGGATGCGGCAGCAGGCTTTTGCCAGTGAATTGCCACAGGCCCTGAAGGGAAAGAAGTTACGTGACCTGGAGGCTATCGATAAGATAGGAGGATCTTCACTCACCACCAAGGCTTTCAATGAAGCTTTGCCGGAAATGAAATCTCAGCTCTAGTAGTAGTGGCCATGAAAGCATTTGAGAAGTTATTTTTTGGGAGGGAGTTTGTTCTCGTTGTAGGAAGGATAGGAACGGGTGAAGAAGAGTAGTCCACCGACAATAGCCAAGTTTTTGAGGAAGATGGCTATGTGTATTTCACCCTGGGGCCCAAACCAGTTGAGGTTGTAGATCACGGTAGCGGTCACGGAAAAGGCGATGAGCATCCATGCCGCTGTCTTGGTATGGAAGTTGAACAGCAACATCAGTCCGCCAATAATTTTGAGTCCAAAGGTGATGGCGGTACCCAGGGGAGCGGTAGCAGCCAATCCCCATGGAGCCAGTACGGAGGTCACATAGGCCGACGTCTCACCAAAGTTGATGAGCATCGAAGGGTCAGCAAAGACAAACACAAGAGCCAAAAAAATACGAGGCAGGTCATTCGTGGGGGGGGTGTTTCTTTTTGTTGCGCCCATGGTATTTTTTGGTTGTTCTTGTTGAAATTATACCACCACATGGAACTTGTTCGCCAGTATACAAATCCGCCATCCAATCGTGGAGAATCATTGGAGGTTGTATTGTTGACTTAAGGGACTCTTTTTGTTACAATCCGCACACGTTCCCCTTGTGGCGTTTTTTGTTTTGAATCGATATTTTCGGGTGTATAGCTCAGTTGGTAGAGCAGTGGCCTCTTAAGCCAACGGTCGCAGGTTCGAATCCTGCTACACCCACACATGCCCTTGTAGCTCAATGGATAGAGCCGCGGACTTCTAAGCCGTTGATGTTGGTTCGATTCCAACCGAGGGCACTAGAGAGGGAAAGGATTCAGAGGGGTGGCCATCGTTCAATGGCAGGACAATGGTTTGTGGTACGATAAAAACGAAGTAAGCAGAGGGGTGGCTATCGTCTAATGGTAAGACAACGGTTTGTGGTACCGTGAACGAGGGTTCGATTCCCTCTAGTCACCCCTGTGAATGCTTCGTTCTTGGGTTTCCCGCTAGCAACGCCTGAAGCGTAGCTTCTGCGGGCTGGGATTCCCTCTGGCCACCCCCGTGGGTCTATGTCAAATTTTCGGTACGGAGTACTATTATACACCAAAAACAGAAACCTGTCAAGGACTGATGGCCCTGTACTCTTTCCACTGCCGCTCCGACCAGTCTTTGGGCTTACTCGTGTAGACAGGTTCCTGCCCGGGGTGTGGGAAGAGGCTGGGGGATTTGTAGTTACTCCAGAAACTATCACGGATGAAGTTTTGGCCGGTGCTATCGGTAACTTCTTGAGTGAAGACCGTTTTCATGCTGCCGTCGCTACCACGTTCCAAGATGTGGGGGCCGTCAATGGTGACCGTGCGGCCGTCCTTGGTACCAAAGAAACGGAAAGTTAAGTTGTCACCATCGATTGTGGATTGCATAAGAATATAGCTTGGGGTGTTGTTGGTGAATTTGAGGTCGGGCTTGGGAATATAGATGGTGGCATCCATGCCGTAGGGTTTGTAGTATTGAACGGCGTAGGCATGTTGGCGGCGTTCGGTGATTTTCAGTCCGCTATAGATGGCAGCGCGGAAGACAGTACTTGATACCTGGCAGATGCCACCACCGAATTCTGGTTCGGTCTTGTTGTATTTGATGACCAGTTCCGGGAGATAGCCATGTTCACTATCGACTGCTCCTAAGTACTCGACAAACGAAAATTCTTCACCAGGAGCAATCAAGATATTTTGAAACTGTTCGAGGGCACGTTTGATGTTGAAGAGGCGGTTATGGGGAGAGCCCTGGAAATTAGTGCGGCCTTCGCCTACCAGTTCTTTGAGACCGAGTTTTTCTCGATCGGCCCCGACGATCTTGGGGGCGGTGACTTCAGTAGTGAGCGTGAGTCGGGTGGCATCGGGACTTTCTCCCTGAAGGGCACGGAGCATGAGGGCGGTACTCTCATTTTCCTTAAGTTTCCGGCCGAGCTTTTCTTGACGTCCGATGATGATCTGACCGCTTCCATCGACATCAAAGCTAGCGTCTTGTGGCTCCTGATTGACGCGCGTCGCGAGCGTGGTGACGAAGTTTTCGACACTCTGGTGATTAACGGTACTTTCAAGGTGAACAGAGAGATAGAGCCTGGTGGCACGGGAAAGAGAGAGGTCACAGTAGAGGGGGTCGGTAGGACAATAATTAGTGTTTTCTACTTCTGATCGTTTCGCTGTTTCGATCCCGAGCTGTGTTTCCAGATAAAACCAGGAAGCAAGGTCGGCAGCGGTCAGTGTTTCGCTATAGTCGCCAGCAGTGACTTGGAGCGTGACGGGAAGAATCTGGGCGTGGGCATTCGGGACGTGCCATAGCGCCATGACAAAAACGAGGAGCCAAGAACTCCGACTCAGAAAACGACCAGGAAAAATGGGAGAGTGAGTGAGGGTCATGAGTGATAAGAGGAAAAAAGAAATGCCGACCCCATCAAGAGAATCGGCAAGATGAGGCGTTCCACAAGATGGAGGGGGGGGCGTTAGAATCCGCGCACCTGTATTTTCTTGGTTCGGGTGGTGTCGGCCTTCGGCAGACGGATTGTCAGGATACCGTTTTTCAGCGAGGCATCAGCCTTTTCTGGGAGGACATCAACTGGGAGGAGGACAGAGCGGGAAAAGGATCCCCAGTAACACTCTTGGTAATAGTAATTGCCATTTTCTACTACTTCTTCGTTCTTGCGTTCACCTTTGACAGTAACCATATCATTGTTGATCGAGACATCGAGATCTTCCGGCTTGACCCCGGCAATGGTGGACTTGATAACGATGTCGTTTTCGGTCTGGTAGACATCGATAGTCAGTTGACCCTCGGTGGCGTCATTGTCGGCTTGGGAAAAAGAACTTGGTGCCGCCCAGGATTCTTCTTCACGGACAGGATAAGAGGTAGTTTCTTCGCGCATGGTTACGGTGTTTTTTTCTTCTTCGTTGTATACGGGGACTTCACTAAAGTCGTCTCCCTCCATGTTTTTTGCCCCGGTCAAACGTTCGAAAAAAGATTTTTTTTGTTTGGTCATACGTGCGTGCCGTTAGGTAATTTAGAGTGGCCTTTGCAAAAAAAACCACGCTTCACAATTACCCTTAGTATAAAGGATTTTTTTGGTTGGTGCAAGAAGGAGCAATGGGCCGTGTGCCTTAGAGGGTGAGTAGAAGATTGTAGACGAAGTGGAGGACAATGCCACAGGCGAGTACCCAGAGAGCGGGAAAGGGGAGTTTTCTTGTTAGGGAAAAGGCGAAGAAGGTGCTGAGGATGATGTGGACAAGCGAGATGCCGAGTGTCGGCAAAAATGGAGCTGATTCTCTAGCAGTAAGTAGAACCAGTTCGATACTGGCAAAACCGCTACCAAAGAGGAAACCGACCGAGGATACCCGCTGCCAGGAGAATGGGCTATCGGAAAGGAAGCGGCGTACATACTGACGGAGTAGCAGGTAGCGGGCACTTTCTTCGATGATGGCGGCGAGAGCCAGGGTGCCAAGATGAGCAAAATTGGGGAGGGCTGTGGAATAGGAGAAACTGCCGCCAAGGTTGAGGACTGTCAACTCGACGACCAAGGCCAAACTGGCGCCCAAAATACCAAAGATGAGAGCGAGGAGGAACATAGAAGAAATAGTCTACGATGAGAGTGAGGCGAGGTGTTTGGTAAAGTTTTTTATTTGCTCTTGGACATCGGATAACTTTTCTTTTTCGGCCGCGATGATGTCTGGTTTGGCGCGTTCGAGAAAGTTTTGGTTGCTCAGTTTTGTTTCAAGTGAGGCGATGTACTTTTCTTTCGTAGTAATTTCTTTTTCAAGACGTTTTTTTTCAGTTGCGAAGTCAATAACGCCATCGAGCTCAATAAATACTTGGAGTGTTTCGGATTGCGCGAGGACCGTGTGGAGTGGGATCTCTTCGGAAAAGTGAATGTTCTCGATACGGGCCAGGTGCTTGAAGAGTACTGCACAGTTTTGGATCATCTTTTGGGAGTTTTTGTGGACGGTCAGGTTGAGCTTGGTGACCGGATCAATCCGATAGAAGGCTTTGATGGAACGGATATCCTGGATGAGTCCGATGACTATTTGAAATGAAGAATGGATTTTAGAATCTTGGTCGGTGGGCCACCGCTCAACCATGAGGAGGTTTTTTGTTTGGTGGCCAAATGTTTCCCATAGGGCTTCCGTGACAAAGGGCATGAAGGGGTGCCACAGCTTGAGCAGGGTTATGAAGACGTGGTGCAAGACAGTGTCATTTTTTTCTACTTTGTGCACTTCTACATACCAGTCGGCGAATTGATTCCAAGTGAAGTCACGCAGCGTTTCGGCAGCCAGTGAGAGTTGATAGTTTTCGAGGAGGCGTGTTACTTCACTGGTAGTATTTTGCAGACGAGAAAGAATCCAGTAATCGGCATCACTCTTGGTTTTTTCTTGCTCACCACTATCGGTTTCTTGTTGACTGATATAGCGGCCGATGTTCCAGAGCTTGTTGACCAGGTTGCGCATGGCAGTGATCTTTTCGTCAGAGAGGCGAAGATCATTGCCGGGAGTTGAGCCTAAGACGAGAGCCAGGCGCAGGGCGTCGGTACCATGCTTGGCGATGACGTCGAGTGGGTCGATGATGTTGTCGAGACTTTTGGACATCTTGCGACCATCTTCATCACGGACCAGGCCGTGAAGGTAGATAGTTTTGAATGGGGCTTTCCCGAAGAAATATTCTGTCATGAGAATCATGCGGGCCATCCAGAAAAAGAGGATGTCATAGCCAGATTCAATGAGCGTAGTAGGATGGTAATTTGCAAAATCATTCTCCGGTCCGGGCCTGCCCGCCACACTGGCTTGGCTGTGGGCGGGCCAGCCCAGGGTAGAGAAAGTCCACAAACCCGAAGAAAACCAGGTGTCCAGAGTGTCAGGATCCTGTTCCCAACCATCACCAGCCGGGGCCTCTATGCCACAGTACGTTTCTTCGCCCCGATACCAGACGGGAATGCGGTGACCATACCAGATTTGGCGGCTGATACACCAATCGCGCAGATTATCAATCCAGTGGAAGTAGGTTTTTTCAAAGCGTTCGGGGATGATGGTGATTTCTTTGGAATGGACAGCTTGCTGCATGAGTGACTTCAAGGTGACTATTTTCCCCTCACGTTCAAATTCTTTATTGACACTAATCCACCATTGTTTCTTGATCTGGGGTTCGATGATGCCGCCTCCGCGGCTGTTGATGGCGATGTTATGGAGATAGGTATCATCTGTTTTGACGAGCAGTCCTTTGGTCTCAAGCTTACGTACAATTTTTTCTCGGGCCTCACTAATGGGCATACCGGCAAATTCTCCGGCAACCGGCAAGAGGAGACCGGCCTCGCTGATGATTGGTTCCCAGTCGAGATGGTGACGGGTGGCAATGTCGAAGTCAGTAGCATCATGCCAAGGGGTGATGGTCATGGCGCCAGTCCCGAAAGTTGGATCGATAACTTCGTCCTTGATGACGGTGGCTGTGACTGGGCCGTTGATCCACTCCAGTTTGATCTGTTGCCCGTCGGTGTATGCTTGATAGCGCTCATCAGCCGGATGCACGACTACGTACTTGTCACCGAATTTGGTTTCAGGTCGAGCAGTAGAAATGACAAAAGGCCCGTACTGCAAGTAGTACAGAGGAGAGTGTTCTTCTCTGTGATCCACTTCATCATCGGACACAGTGGTCTGAAGTTTGGGGTCCCAGTTGACGATACGCTCGCCACGGTAGATGATACCGTCCTCGTACATTTTTTTGAAAGCGGTGCGCACTGCTAGGGCGCGTTTTTCATCGAGAGTGAATGCTAGGCGTGACCAGTCAACGGAAGCTCCAAGCTTTCTGACTTGATAGAGGATGCGCTCTTGATTGTCAGCAGCGAATTTTTGGACACGCTCCAGGAATGCTTCACGAGAAAAATCATGACGAGTTTTACCCTCTTCTTCCAAGAGCAGGCGTTCCACTTTGGCTTGGGTAGCGATAGCAGAATGATCAGTGCCGGGTATCCACAGCGTGCGGTCACCCTTCATACGGTGGTAGCGCACGATTAAGTCTTCGATAGCGAGCATGCAGGCGCTCCCTGTATGGAGCGTGCCAGTGACATTGGGCGGGGGGAGGACGATACTAAACGGTGGGGCATCTTTTTCTGTGACCCCTTTTTCGATACAGGTATCGGGGTTGAAAAAGCCGCTCTCTTCCCACTTGGCATAGAGCTGTTCTTCCCAGTCGGAGGCGGTATAGGTTTTAGGAATTTCTTTTTCCATAAGGCTTACGGTATCACGGAAAACGCTTCATTTCAATGTCTAGAGTCAATGAAATTTTCTAGTTGGCAACAACTTTCATAGTAAATTCTGGAGGGGAAGGTTGGCATCAGGTTCGAGTGTCAGATGGGCCTCCAAAAGTCTATTGCGAGCAGTTTCATCCATGTGTTCGTAGCGCAGTGCTGCGGCAATACCGATCATCGCTGCGTTGTCGAGGGAGTAGGTGAACTCAGGCGTGAGAAACTTGGTATCGGGAAATTCACTGTCAATCAAGTTACGTAACTGGTTACGTAACCGTACGTTGGCCGAGACGCCACCGGCGATGACAAAGGTCACTGGGGAATACAGTGTCAAGGCTTTTTTGGTTTTTCCAACCAGGACATCAACGGCTGCCTCTTGGAAAGCGTGACACACCGAAGCCACAAAAGCTTCATCCTTGAGTGTCTCCGGAGTCTCTTTTTTCAGCGAATAGAGCACGGCGGTTTTCAGTCCAGAAAAAGAGAAATCGAAATTATCAACAGAAAGCATTGGCCGGGGAAATTTTTCTGTCAGTGCTTTGATGTTTTCTGATGAGTGACTCTCTCTAAATGCATCGGCACGGTGAGCGATCTCTGGCCCACCAGGGTAGGGGAGTCCTAGCATCCTGGCTACTTTGTCAAAGGCTTCACCAGAGGCGTCGTCCTGGGTTTCACCTAGTACCTCGTACTGAAAGTGTTTTTGCATGAACACCAGCTCGGTATGGGCACCAGAAACCACAAGAGCGAGGAGCGGAAATAGATCCCCTGCTTGTTCTGCTGATTTGGAAATTGAAACATTGGAACTTGATTGGAAATTAGAAATTGAAAATTGAAAATTAGGCGAACTTAAAAAGTTCGCATAGATGTGTCCTTCGAGGTGCTGGATACCAATGAGCGGTTTGTCCCACAAAAGGGCTAGCGTTTTGGCAGCGCTGACACCGATGACAAGTGCGGGCATGAGGCCGGGGCCGGCTGTGACGGCAATGAGGTCAATATCGGCAGGAGACAGACGGGCTCGTTCTAGGGTCTCGGTTACGACCGGTACGATGTTCTTGATGTGTTCGCGTGAGGCCAAATCCGGGACCACGCCACCCCATTTGGCATGGAGTGAGGCTTGGGATGAGACGGTATTAGCGAGGACAGTTGCTTGGTGGTCGAACCATTCGACAATGGCCGCCGCCGTCTCGTCGCAGGATGTTTCGATAGAGAGGATTTTCATAGGCTTATATTTCGTGGCATACTCATCTTTAAGCGACCGCTTAAAGATGAGTATGCCAGTGGAGCGACGGATAAATGAAAGTTCTGTAGGAGATCACTTTTTATAGTGTCCTTACTCTAGCGAGCAGAAGGGGAATTGGCAAGAAAGAACACTCTTGCCAGAATGGGATTTTATGCTATACTAGCGACGCAGTTTCCTCTGCTTTTTCTTTTTACCAAAAAAGAAATATGACTTTGCCTCGCCGAAGCTTTAGTGAAGACAGGCCCCATCGTCTATCGGTTAGGACACCAGGTTTTCATCCTGGTAAGAGGGGTTCGACTCCCCTTGGGGCTACTGTAAAACTAAAAGACTCTGGTTTATCCGGGGTCTTTTAGTTTTGTAATATCCAAGGGGAGTCGAAGGGTATTTTCAAAAGCCAACTGCTTGGCTTTTGAAAAACCCGGGCTCTGGATGAGCTATGGAGCCTCCGTGCGAAGTAGCGAGGGAGGAGGACTCCCCTTGGGGCTACTAAAGAAAAAAGCACTGATGTTTAATTCGGCGCTTTTTTTGTTAGATATTTTCCATTTCGACGGCGTTTTCTTCGCAAATTTTGGCGTAGGCACGGGCGCTGTCGCGGATAGTTCTGGTTTGGGTGGAATAGTCGATAGCCACTAGCCCGAAGTGCGGCCAGAAACCCTTATCCCATTCGAAATTGTCGAGTAGTGACCAGTAGAAGTAGCCACGAACATCCACGCCATCATTGATAGCGGTGTGTATCCACAGCAAGTGTTCGCGGATGAATTGGGTGCGCTGTTCATCATGAGCGTCGGCCAGGCCGTTTTCGGTGATGTAGATGGGGAGGCGATAGCGTTCCAGTTCTTTGAGGATGTTGTAGATACCTCTCGGATAGATTTCCCAGCCGAGATCGCTCGTGGGTTTGTCCTCCTGGTGGACCTTACGGGGGAACTTGAAGCGATTGTGGAAGTAGTACTGGACACAGAGGAAATCGTGGGTGCCTTTGGTCAGGCGTAGGAAATAGGTGTTGGTAAAGAAATGAACCAAATGGACCATCATCTTATCGAGCAAGGAGCGTCGGCGATAGGGCTCGAATGAGTGGAGCAGGTTGGCAAGGCCCACCTGAGCACCGGGGTTGATCTGGTGGATGGTGTGGTAGGCGTATTTGTGGGCCTTGGCCAGGATGTGGTAGGTCCGGAAAGCAAGAAAAAAACTTTTTTTCTGGGGTGGCCACTGACCAGTGATGTACGAGTTACCAATGACCGAGGTGGGTTCATTGAGGGGGATCCAGAATTTTACCAGATGATTGAGCTGACTTACCACATGGCGGGTATAGCGTTCGAAGTAGAATGGGAATCGTCCGGAGGCGACGCCCCCCTCGTCACGAAGCCACAGGGGCAAAGTCCAGTGCCACAGAGTGACAAAGGGTTCCAGGCTGTTCTTGTTGAGTTCGAGCAGTATCTGGCGATAGTGGGCGATGGCTGCTGCATCGAACTGACCTTCTTCTGGTTCAATCCGTGACCATTCGATAGAGAAGCGATGAGCATTGTGATTGAGTGATGCGGCTAGCTCGAAATCTTCGGCAAAGCGCTGGTAGTGATCGCAGGCTAAGCCAGAGATATAATTCTGGGGGTTCTCGGCGTCGGGACGGATGTCTTCCCAATTTTTGAGGTGGCCGAATTTGGAGTGAGCTTCTTGGGCCAGGCGTTCGGCATGTGTTTGTTCCCATTCCGACCA
>JAUYFO010000071.1 GCA_030690925.1 Candidatus Moraniibacteriota bacterium | reverse complement strand
ATCCTCTTGAACCTCATCTACCGGATCAGCCGCCCGTGCCGTTGTCCCGTGAGCCACGAACAAAGCCACCAAAAAAAATGAGACAAAGAACAAACGCATAGTAATGATGCAGACACTGTTCATAGTACTAATAAGTATAGCATCCCCAGCCTTTTTTCTGCTAGAACCCGCCGACCGATGACGCCTCATACCATGAGAAAAATCAATAACTACTCTTTTGTCGCGGGCTCATCCGCATCAATATCAGTAGCTACGACAGCTTCCTTGGATTGTTTGAGGATGGCTTTCTCGAGTTCGGTTTGCAGTTTCGGATTTTCCTTGAGAAACAACTTGGCGCTCTCCCGGCCAGCCCCGAGCTTGACCTCACCATAGAGAAAGGAATTGCCGGACTTCTTGAGTACCGCGTACTTCACTCCAGAATCCAGAATATCACCCACTCGTGAGATACCCTCGTTGTACATGATATCGAACTCAGCGGTCCGAAATGGCGCCGCCACCTTATTCTTTACCACCTTCACCTTAACGCGGTTGCCCACCACTTCTTCGCCCTTTTTGATCTGAGCGCTGCGCCGCACCTCCAGACGCACCGAAGAATAGAATTTGAGTGCCTGGCCACCGGTGGTGGTCTCGGGGTTGCCGAACATCACCCCGATCTTCATGCGGATCTGATTGATAAAAATAACGGTCGTATTGGAATTGGCAATAATAGCCGTCAGCTTACGCAGAGCCTGTGACATGAGCCGCGCCTGGCGCCCCATATGCTGATCTCCCATATCACCTTCGATTTCCGCTTTCGGCACCAGGGCCGCTACCGAATCAATAACAATAACATCCACCATATTGGAACGCACCAGGGTCTCGACGATATCGAGGGCCTGCTCTCCGGTGTCTGGCTGAGAAATAAGGAGATCATTAATATTGACTCCGATACGCCTGGCGTACTCTGGATCCAGAGCATGTTCCGCATCAACAAAGGCTGCCACTCCGCCCGACTTCTGAGCATTGGCCACGATGTGGAGTGTCAGGGTCGTCTTACCGGAAGATTCTGGCCCATAGACCTCGACCACGCGACCACGTGGTACCCCGCCGATACCGAGCGCGATATCAAGCGACACCGAACCAGTCGGGATTGCTTCCACATCCACCTTGCGCACATCACCGAGCTTCATCATCATCCCTTCACCAAACTTTTCCTCGATGGCATCGAGGATCATGTCGATCTTGCGTTTTTCCCCTTTCACCTCTGCCACCTTTTTCTCTTTGGCCATAAGAATATATTAAACGTGTTTACTGTACATTCATACTACCATACATACGAAAAATCGTCTACGAGCCCTGTCTACCAGAGCGCCCGAAAAGGGCATCCTTCAGCGGGCCCTCTGTTGAGGACAGGGCCTCTTTCTCGCCCGTTCCATTCAGGCGTACAAAAGTCGCCTCACCACGATCCGTCGTAATACTCACCTGTTCATTACCAGTAAAGGTCTTTGTTTCCCCGGCCGCCAACTTTCCGCTAAACACGACCACTCCATCCGCCGCTACTTGTAGCACCAGCGGTAATGTGTCCGCTATAACTTCCAAAGAAAATGTCTCTTGGGCGGCTAGTGTCTCCTGACTTTGGGTCACTGCTGGAACCACTGGCGTGTAGCGGGCATCGACAGAAAATGTCACAGTCTTTTCTTTATCAAAACGATTGACGGTACGTACCTCCACCGTATTAATCCCCGGCTGCAGGGAGAGTTTGTCTGAAAAGAGTCCCTCGCCATCCACGAACACCACCTGATTATTGAGTGAAACCTGGGCTCCCTTGTCTGTCTTGCCCCGCACCACCACTTCAGTGTTCTCTATGACCGCACTATGCTGTGGTTCCAAAATAACCAACTCCGGATCAGCAGCGAAGCTCTTGAATTCCTGGTAAAGATAGAAGAATGCCCCGAACACCAACAGTACAATCACTCCCACCATCACCGAACGTGACGTAATCACGATAGAAATCGGAGCAAAAGAATGCGTCGTCACTGGTTTGTTGCTTTTTCGACCAAGGTTTTCCCGAATGTTGCGCTCACGTTCATAGAGACGCACTAGAGCTTGCTCATCGACATTGAGATAACGGGCATAGCTCCGCAAGAACCCGCGCACATAGACATCGGCCGGTAATTTCTCATACTCCCCGCTTTCCAGTAGTTCCAGATACTTCACTTGAATCCTGGTCACCTTGGAGACATCGGCAAGGCTCATACGAAAATCACTGCGCAACTTCCGCAGCTTCTCACCCAGAGTCAACGACTCCACCTTTTTCCTCGTAAATCCAGATTCCATTCAACTATCCTTTATCTCTGATCAATTACCCGGCCCTAGGCTTGCCATTTATCACGCTCGGCCTGATCAGCCAGGTGCTCATCACCATACTGCTTCTCTTCTTCTCTGGTAGCCGTGCTGCCCTCAGCCTGTGACAGGAGCACCTTCTTCTTGCCATCTACCATGCCCACTACTCCATTCTCCTCCAAAAGATGCATCAGTCTCGCTGCGCGCGGATACCCCACACTGAAGGCTGTCTGAAAAGATGTCGTCGAAACCTTTCCTGTTTGCACGGTAAGCACTTTCGCTTGTTCATACAGATCATCCGCCTTGCCCCCTTCATCCAGAGCGTCCGTGATACTATCGCTGGCTGGGCTGTCACCGAAATCCTCACCAATTTCATCTTCCCCCAGATCCTCCTTTTGTTTTTCAAGAAAGGTCGTCACTCGTTTGATTTCATCATCAGAAACAAATGCCCCCTGAATGCGACGCATCTCCTTGCCGTCCGCTGCGGCGTAGAGCATGTCACCATTGCCCAGTAATTTCTCGGCTCCGCTGGCATCTAGGATGGTTCGCGAGTCAATGTGTGATTTGAGTTGGAAAGAAATACGTGCCGGTATATTGGCTTTGATAAGCCCCGTAATGACCGTTGCCTCAGGGCGCTGGGTGGCCAAAACCAGGTGGATACCAACGGCCCGCGAGAGCGACGCCAGGCGGACGACCAGCACTTCTACCTCTTTACCGTGAGTAGCCATCAGATCAGCCATTTCATCAATCATGATGATGATGTAGGGCATAGGAGGAAACTGTTCTTCGGTAATCCGGCCAGTTTCAGTGTCGACGATGCGGCGCTTTTCGCCCTTGGCTGTCAGCTCATGATAAGCCTGGACATCCTGAACCCGGGCTTCTTCCAAAACCTTGTAGCGATGATCCATCTGCGTCGTAGCCCAACGTAAAACCTGTACTACTTTTTTATTCTCCACTACAACACCTGTTTTCAAATGAGGAATTCCCTTGTACCGTGAAAAGGAAACCCGCTTGGGATCCACCAAGATAAGTTGCATATCTTCCGGAGAATTCTGATAGAGGAGTGACAGTAAGAATGTATTCATGCACACGCTCTTCCCCGACCCAGTGCGGCCGGCGATCAGGATATGGGGCATCTTGGTCAGATCGGCCAAAACATGTTTTCCTGCTACGTCTTCACCCAAGATCACCATCAGATCCGATTTGCGACTACGAAACTCCGGGCTTTCCAGTATGGCCTTCAAACGCACTGTGGCTACCGATTGATTCGGTACTTCAATCCCAATCAACGCTTGCCCAGGGATAGGCGCTTCGATGCGAATAGACTTGGCCGCCAATGCCAAGGCCAGGTCGCTGTTGAGTGTAGT
>JAUYFO010000064.1 GCA_030690925.1 Candidatus Moraniibacteriota bacterium | reverse complement strand
ACGCGCTTCTGCCAAAGCTTCAATTTCTATAGGAATGGCTTCTTTTTCTACCACGAGACCAAAAAAGAAAAAGAGTTTTTCAAATACCAGTCCTAGCACCGTGGCGTTTACGGCCTCTTTTTTATCGAGCAGGGTGTTGATGGTTTTGGCCAGTTCCAATACCAAAGCCAAAGCCTGTGGAGTATTCAGATCATCCTGCATAGCGGCTCGGATATTTTTCAAGGCATCAGCACCATCGAAGCCAGTGATGTTCTTTTCTTCTGAGGAGAGATCACTCAGTCGGTGCACGATTGCAAAGATGGTCTCTTTATTTTTTTTGGCCTGTTCCAGTGCCTCCCAGGTGAAATTCATTTGACTACGGTAATGGGCTCCAGTATAGAGTATACGCAAATCCATCGGAGAGAAACCCTTTTCGATAATATCTTCCAGAGTGTAAGCGTTGCCTTTTGATTTTCCCATTCTTTGGCCATCAACCAAGAGATGCCGGGCATGGAGCCAATACCGAACAAAGGGCTTGCCTGTCACTCCCTCCGACTGAACTATTTCGGCCTCGTGGTGAGGGAAGATATTGTCTTCACCGCCAGTGTGGATGTCGAAAGTATCACCCAGATACTCCATGCTCATGGCGCTACATTCGATATGCCAGCCCGGGTAGCCCTCGCTCCAAGGTGAGGGCCAGTGCATCAGGTGCCCGGTAGGCGCTTTGAGCCAGAGGGAAAAATCCCAAGGGGTTTTTTTGTCCGGGTGTTTTTCGAGGCGGGCCCCGACTTTCAGATGAGCCAGGGAATTGCCCGAGAGCTTGCCATAGTCAGGGAAGGTGGTGACATCCAAGAAGACGTTGCCATTTTTCTCATACGCATGACCTTTCTCAATCAGGGATTCAATGAGTTTAATCATTTGGCTGATGTGCGCCGTGGCATGTGGAAAGTAGTGAGCGGGAAAAATATTGAGTGCCCTTTCAGTCTTCATAAAGTACTCCTCGTAAAAGCGGACGATTTCCTCAGGAGTCTTGTGCTCTTTGGCAGCTTTTTTGGCAATTTTGTCTTCACCGCTGTCACCCTGACCAATATCATCAGCGGTCAGATGACCGACATCGGTGATGTTTTTGATCATCCGTACTTCATAGCCAGCATCTTCCAGAGTACGCCGCAGGGTATCGGCAAAGGTATAGGATCGGAGGTTGCCTATGGTGAAATAGTCATAGACCGTCGGGCCGCAGACATACATGCCCACCTTGCCGGTATGAATGGGGACGAACTCTTCTTTTTGTTTGTGGAGGGTATTGTAGAGAATCATAGTTTTCCTATTATAGCGTTCTTTTTACTTTTTTGACAAAGGGAGGTTTCATCACTATACTGCCTCAAACAAGAACCTTACAAACCGCTAACCAAGGAGCAAAACATGAATATTTCGCAGTGTCTCTTTCTCCAGGTTATTACCTGGGAATGTCAGCGGGAATCAACGGTATTCCCACCCCAAGCAGGGTGCAAAGCGGTTCTGCAAAGCAACAGCGAAGAAGCGCTGCGCAGTATGGTAGAAGTACGGGTGCGGGAAGGAAGATTCGATCCGAAAGAATATTCCGATAACGCCCGCCGTGCCATCGAAACGAGTCTGAATGGAGCCACGGCACTGGCTATCTTGTCTGAGTACTGCTACTTTCAAAGCGCCGTTCAGGTGCTGCCGTCACTCCCGAACCTGATTGCTCGTCTCAGACACCATGGGCTTACCGAGTGGGCAGAGCTTCAGACTGATCGCGAAACTTTGCGGCCATTGATATCACTTGCCCTCCAGATTATCGACAACGCGGCTGCTCTGCGAGGTGACTTCCCTCCTCACATTGCCGTGCAAGTGGCACGTTTGGTCCAGGAGATTTCTGATCTGTTCGGTATCGTTCCATCAGTCAGAACGCAAGAACTAGCCGCCTGGCACCAAAACCGCCCGACGCAGATGCACTAGTGCCTCCCCCAAACGCCAAAGGACCGTATCAAACGATACTGTCCTTTTTCTTTTCTTCAAAAGCTACAGCCACTTTTTGACCCTAAAGACCGTGATGGTGACGGCAGAAAGGATAATCATGAAGCTACTATGAATCCAGAAGGCGTGGGGGCTATCGCCAAACGGAATCTGTGCGCTCATGGCGAGCATGTTGGAGTAAGCGGTAAGTGGCAGAAGGATAGCCGAAAAGATAGTGAGCACCTTCATGGTCTGGTCGAGTTTATTAGAGAGAAGTGAGTTATTGGTGGCCTCCAGGGCTTCGATGGTCTCCTTCTGGCTCTCGAGTAGATTCCACAAACGGATGTTGGTCCCGACGAGATCCTGAAAATAGACCTTCATGTCGTCTGGAATGAAGGGATGATCTTTTTGAATCAGAGAATCGATGATGGAGCGTTGGGGCTTGAGGGTGCGACGGAAATTGAGGATATCACGTTTCAGTACGGAAATCTCGAACACCATTTCTTTTTCTTTGCCGGCGAATACCTGGGTCTCGATGAAATCAAGCTTCTGGCTGATATGGTTGAGGCGAGGAAAACAGGAATTGAGGAGGAGTTCGAGGATTTGATGCAGGAGCTTGGCTGAAGAAGTTTCTAGATACAAACGACGCTTGCCCTCGCTTTTCTCCAACATTTCAAAAAAACTAGTCAGTTGGTAAATGCCGTTCTTGTGGCTGGTAATTAAGTACTTGTTGGTCAAGATGATATCGAGCTCACCCGGGTAGGTGGTACGCAGTTTGACGTCAAAAAGGGGGATATGAACAGAAAAAAAGAGACAGCCGTCGTATTGCACCACCTTGGGCTGGTAGGTAGGGGTGATAAGCTCGCCAATCGCCAAGGGGTGAATATCGAAGTTCTCCTGTAAGTAGGTGATATCGTCGGCCTTGGGGTCCTCAAAATCAATCCAGGTGAGATTTTTGTGTTGAATGGTTTTCATTTTTCTTTCCGCCAGCAGGCGGACCAGCCTTGAGCTGGGTTCTTTATCATTTATATTTCTTTTTAAAAATTATACCACAAAAAGGTTGACAAAAGGAATAAACAAAGACATAATCACGGCATCGTTATTTCACAAGGAAGTGAGTGGCATCATGACAAAAAGTGTTCGAATCCAGAGCGACAAGCACGGGGACCATGTGCTTCAGGTAATTCAGGCAGACAGAGATAATGACTTTACAGTGAGCATCTCCGGTACGGACGCCGTGACGGGTCATTTTGTTTCCATAAGCGTGGTAATTGCGAGTCCTGGTACGGGAGGGGGAAGAAGTCGAGAAACGTACCAAGTCATTCCAGCTCTAATGGCAGCTATGGGGGAAGACAATGCTACGGAATCACTCTAAAACCACATGTTCAAACGTCTTGCCCTTGGTATCATTCGTCTGTATCAGAAGACCC
>JAUYFO010000062.1 GCA_030690925.1 Candidatus Moraniibacteriota bacterium | reverse complement strand
ACTACCGGGGTACTGCTCACCAATGACGGTTTGGTCGTGACCTATAGCGAGCTACCATTCGATACTGCCAAGACGTACTACTCGATTTTACTCTTTGATGGATCTATTCACGGAGCGACGTTTGTTGGTCGGGACACGCTTACTAACCTCAGTTTTTTCCGGGTCAATGATGCTTCCAATACGCCGGCTATTGCTCTCGCCAACTCCGACGACGCTCGAGTGGGGAAGAAATTGATTGCTATCGGTAACACTTCGGCTGAATACCAAAATCGTTTGGCTGTAGGAATTATCAGCAACATCAATCGTATCTTCAACCTTTCTGGTAAGACAGTAGCTTCTTCGGAAAAGTGGGAGAGTGTTTTTGAGATGGATATTGCCAGACCGGAGGCCTTTGTTGGTGGGCCAGTAGTGGGCTGGAATGGTGAAATGGTCGGAGTAGTGGGAACACTTACTATCAATAATGCGCTTCAGTCATTTCTTATTCCCGCCAATGTGGTACGAGACGCACTGAACAAGGCGACCAGTGGCACACTTGGCACACGCCCGATGCTGGGTATCTATTACCTACCGATTACCAAGGCCTTGGCGCTTGGTCGGGGGCTGGCGCGTGATCGCGGAGCTCTTATCTATTCCCGTTCCGGCAGCACGGGGCTCGCTATCATCGCTGACTCCCCAGCTCTGAAAGCAGGATTGCAAGCGGGGGATATCATCATCTATCTTGATGGTACCGAGATCAACCTCGACAACCCACTTCCCGAGATGTTGGCTCGCTTCAACACTGGCGACACCATCACCCTGGTCATCCTGCGGAACAAAGAGGAACAGACCATTTCTGTGAAGTTGTAGGAGTGAAAATGTGACACCAAAACATTAAACTCAAGGCTCTGATGAGCCTTTTTTCTTTTCCTGTGCGCTATTGACTTTTCTGCCAAAAAGGTGTATAATATATGGTTGGAATGAAATGCCAACTACACCATCAATCTGAGGTGTACCTTACAGAACTTTTACAACCCAGGAGTCACCATGACAGAAGCTCAAGTTTCCGTTCCCGCTGGCCGTTCCGACGCCCAAATCCGGGCCGCAGTGTTTCTGTACAAGCCCAAGACCATCCTGGTCAAGGTGCTCACCATGGGCATCATCGACGGGGTTTTCTCAAAACCTCGCGAAAACGAGACCATCGAGGTCAAGCACACCTACCAGGCCATCGACAATGGCCTCAACCCTCTCGGTGTGCGGAGTGACCGGACGGATACGGGCTTTTGCCTCTTCGAGAAAGAAGAGGGCGTGAGGGCTGGGCTGTTCTTGGCCGAGATGTGGAATGCGAGCTATATGCTCAAGGCCTTCCACTGGCAGAACCAGAACAACAAGGGGCCGGTGAATACTTTTCAATTCGTCCTCTGCGGCTACGGGCAGTCGCCGGCTGATGGTATCCGGATGCCTCCTCAGGCGCTGGATATCCTGAGGACCGCCCGGTTCAACCACGCTACGGTGTGGTGTAACCTCCGTGATGGTGACGACGGGAAACAATTCCGTCTCGACACCATCAACTTGGCCAAGGGTCGAAGGACCCCCGAGCCGAGCCGCCAGCTCCACATGGTAGGCAGCACCTACCGGCTGGAATAGCGGGCACGCTCCCTGTAGGAAGGGGAGCGCAAGCAGAACGGGCATTATCTTAACAAGATGATGCCCGTTTTCAATTCCTAGAATAGCTATTCTTCAGTATCCGCAGCGGCCTCGACTTTGGAGCGGATGATGGGAGCGAAGTAGGCGATGGTATCTCTCAGCGTCCCTTGTTCAAGGACGGCCTTGGTATCAACCTCGGCTGTATCCAGATAGGCCGGCGGTTTGCCGCTGACCAAGTTAAAGAGGTGGGAGAGAAAGGTGGTGGCGTACTGACCCTTGCCGAGTTCGAAGGATAGCACCAGGCCCTGATCAACCGCCTCTATCCAGAGGATAGCTGGCCGGTCAGTAGTGGGTAGGCTACGGTCACGCATCTGAAGAGCGGGGAAGGGTTTCAGATTTTCAAATGGTGGTGGGAAAATGCCATCGTGGCGGAGCTCGGCTTCATAGGGAGCCCAGCTTTTTTTGTTATAAGAAAGAAAGAGCGGCAGAGTCTGGGGGAGCGGGCCTCCGGCTTGCCCTGATGCCGAGATGGCCTGGTTGAAGTAGCGCGAAGCCAGGGCGTAGACCCACAGGACGATCTGATCACTGATTTGTCCCAGGGCACCACTATAATCACTCGGGTGGTCAATCAGATAGCGCACCATTTTGAGCTCATGGCGGAAGATGATGGGGAAGGAGGCCAGGATGGTCTCTACTGCTTTCCAATCGCCAAAGGCTTGCTGGCACTGGATCCGGAGGTTTTTGAAATAGGGGAGCTCACGTTCGGCGCCAAAAGCCAGAACATCCAAAACCGTTTGTTCATATTCACCACGGAGGATAGAGAGCCCCCACACGTAATTGTGGAGCCGAGGTGTCCCGAAGCGCTGCAGGTAGAAGAAGTTAGAGAAGCCTTGCTCTCTCACAGTTGCGAGTTGCTTGGCAAAGGTATCGAAGGTATCTTTGTGGAAAAAGCTATTTGGAGTGCGGATGAGGAGCGTGAAGCGATTGCCCTTGAGGCCGCCAGTGGTGATGGCACCGTTACCGGTGGTGACGTCTTTCAGGAAAAAGTAGGGCGAGGTAATTTTCTTGAGCTTCTGAGGAGAGATCTTGCGGAACGAGATGCGTTGAGCGGTCAGAGCATCACGGTCCTTGATACCAGCGTAGCCGATTGATTGCCGATCGCACTCCAGTTGTTTGGCTAGATCCTCGACTACTTCGATAGTGGAGAGGCCGCATTTTACCAGAGTAGCAAAGGTGGTGGGGGCGTAGGTCAGGGCTGTTTCTTCTGTCAAAACATTTTCTCGAGTGACTGTGTAGACCGTGCCATCACTCCCTACTTCCTCCACGATAAAGTCTGCCGGCCACAGCTTCAGGTAGCCTTCGGAAAATGAGGCTTTACCTGGGATGGTGATGCCGAATTCTCGGAGCAGGGCGTCACCCTCGACGTATGAGTGCTGCTCGAACAACTCGGGGTGGGCCTCTGCCGCTGTCACAAGAATTTGACGCTCTTGTTCTTTGCTGTCTTGGCGGTTGAGTTTTGACATAATGATGAGAGTATACCTCGATAGTACCAGACATTTTTCTTTTTGACACGGCCTTTCTTTGGCTTGGAGTGGGCTTGCTTGGGAGGGCAATACCCGGTATGATATGGGGGAACTCTTTTAGGAATAATTATCTTCCGTATGAAACAATCACAACTGTTTACCAGGGTCAAAAGGGAAGCGCCCAAGGATGAGGTGAGTAAGAACGCCCAGTTGCTGTTGCGGGCCGGGTTTATCCACAAAGAGATGGCGGGGGCGTATTCGTTTTTGCCACTTGGACTACGGGTGCTTAACAACATTATGCAGGTCATCCGCGAGGAGATGAACGCGGTGGGTGGACAGGAATTATCACTGGCGTCACTCCAAGAAAAAGAACTGTGGGAAAAGACTGATCGCTGGGATGACGCCAAAGTAGATGTGTGGTTCAAGACGGCTTTGAAAAATGGTACCGAACTGGGCTTGGCAGTGACCCACGAGGAGCCGATCACCCGGATGATGGCGCAACATGTCAGCTCCTATCGTGATTTGCCGGTGTTGGCCTATCAGTTTCAGACTAAGTTTCGTAATGAGACGCGAGCCAAAAGCGGTATCATGCGCACCCGTGAATTCATCATGAAGGACCTGTACTCGTTTACTCGCAATAAAGAAGAGCATGAAACGGTCTATGCCACTCTCCGCGAAGCCTACAAGAAGATTTTTGCTCGTTTGGGATTGGGGGCCATCACTTATCAAACCTTTGCATCGGGGGGGATGTTCAGTAAATACTCCGAAGAGTTTCAGACGGTGAGCAACGCCGGAGAAGATGTCATCTATATTGATGAAGCAAGTGGCAAGGCACTGAATGTCGAAGTACTGAATGATGAGGTGTTAGCGGACCTGGGACTAAAACGGGAGAACCTGATAGAAAGGGCATCTATTGAGGTAGGGAATACCTTTAGTCTGGGTACCAAATTTTCCGAACCGCTCGGATTGTCGTATAAGAATGAGAAGGGAGAGTCGTGCCCAGTCATTATGGGGAGCTATGGTATTGGGCCAGCTCGGCTGATGGGGACAATCGCTGAGGTGCTTTCCGATGGCTCGGGTTTGGTGTGGCCGGAGAGTGTGGCGCCGTTTCGGGTGCATCTCCTGTCGCTTGGGGCCGATGAAAAGGCCGGAGAGACCTATACCGCGCTGACGGCGGCTGGTATCGAGGTGCTTTATGATGATCGCGATACCACAGCTGGAGAGAAGTTTGCCGAGAGCGACCTCTTGGGTATGCCGTGGCGTGTCGTGGTGGGCAAGCGCTCGCTTGAGAGTGGCAAAGCCGAAGTGAAAAAGCGCACAGAAAAAGAAGCAGGAGAAGTTTCGTTCGAAGAGCTGGTTTCTTTTTTTCAGAAATAATTTTTCAAGTTTTGACATTTTCATCATATGCCCAAAGTCTACCCCAAGAAAGAACGCATTATCATTTCGCTCGGTGGGTCGCTCTTGGTTCCGGAAGGGATTGATGCCGAGTTCGTCGGGGCTTTCAAAAAGTTCATCGTGACTCATATCAAAAAAGGCTACCATTTTATTCTGGTCACTGGT
>JAUYFO010000059.1 GCA_030690925.1 Candidatus Moraniibacteriota bacterium | reverse complement strand
ATGCCCAAGCGAAAATTCCTTGAGGCGATGTTCCGCTAACGTGAGGCAAGGGTAAATAAATCCATTTGGATCTATTAATTGATATGCGAGGCAGACATAACATCTATTTTTCTTGTTCTTCTTGATGAGGGGAAAATTTCGTACTTTTGTAATGTTAATCAACTCATCCAGATACCCATTCGCCAACTGATCAAAAAGTGAAAAGTTGCTTTGTGTTTGCAAAAAAACCTTAAAGTTTTTATCCTTAGAAAATTCATCATCAAATTCCGTTAACACGCTTCTTATTTGAGAATAATCCGGTAAGAGTTCGGTATTTTCCTTGTGAAGCTCTGGTGTCAATCGTGTCGGTCGGGCCATGATAAATGCTGGTTTGAATTGAATATGAACCTTTCCAAAATTTTCTTTATCATCTTTAAATCGGAGATACATTCTTTTCGAAAATGAAAGAATGTCGGACATATTCTTCCTATAAAAAAGAAAGTGTATCCCAACATTAGGAATATTTGATTCGCGTAGATACCATTGAATATTATTTAAAACAACATCCAAAAACTGATGGACTCTTCCTGAATACATGCCGTTTTCAACAGAATATACAGATACTCTAATCCAGGAAATATGTTTTACCCATTCCCCTTTTGGGATAAGGGTTCCGTTGGTTATTAGCCCCAGTTTAAGTCGTGGAATTTCTGCAAGTTTTAATACAGCATCATTAAAACGTGAGTAAACTGTCGGTTCACCTCCACCAGCAAGCGTTATAGCACTCGGTCTTATAAATTTAACAATGTTGTCTAGCCATTCGAAAGAAAATGTGTGATCGCCAAGACCACGGAAATGGCAGTTTGTGCAATTTAAAGTACATTTATCAGTTAATTGTAACTCTATATGGCCAGATCGACATAAACACTCTTCATTTTTTGTGACAGAAGCATCTAATAAGATAGCCTTCTGTTTAATCATGCCGATATGGTTCAATATTCGATTTTTATTTGTTGCCACATTTGTAATGTATCCCATAATGCATGTATTTACCTTATGACCAAGAATGCGTATCCTTTTAATGCAATCTACAAGGTTCACTGATCAAAAATAACTAGGAATAACTTCTATGCAGTTGACTGTTTATCCACGAGTAAGTCCTTGAAATACCTTCTGCTAGTGTCATTGTACAGCTCCACCCTAACTTCTCTTTGATCAAGGCGTTGTCTGAATTTCTACCACGAACTCCTTCCGGGCCATTGATATGCTTAATCTGAATCGTTTTCCCTGCTATCGATGCTACCATATCAACTAACTGGTCTATTGTAACCATCTCTTCAGAACCAATGTTTACTGGTCCTGGGAAATCAGACTCCATTAAGCGACGTACTGCCTCGACACACTCATCGATATACAAAAATGAACGAGTTTGTTTGCCATCCCCCCATATTTCTATCATTCCACCATTTTCTGTTTCAGCAACTTTTCGACAAATAGCAGCGGGAGCCTTTTCTTTACCACCGCTCCAGACTCCTTCTGGCCCGAAAATGTTATGAAATCTTGCGACACGTACTGGAATTCCGTAATTTTCGTTATAAGCAAAGTAAAGACGTTCACTAAAAAGTTTTTCCCAACCATACTCAGAGTCCGGATTAGCAGGATAAGCAGACGCTTCGGAACAATTTGGATTACTTGGATCCTCCTGGTTATGTTTTGCGTAAATACACGCACTGCTACTATAAAATATCTTTGTTCTGTTCAGCCCACATTTCTTGTTTAGTTTATGAACCGAATCAAGTAAATTTAAGTTAATAGTCGCAGAATTGTTCATGATATCGGCATCATGTTCTCCTGTAAAGACATACCCAGCACCACCCATATCTGCCGCAAACTGGTAGATTTCGTCAAATGGAACGCCATCCCTATGAACAATGTCTCGCATACTATCACGCTCCCTCAAGTCATCAACCACAAATTCATCTGCCAAAGAAACCGAAAAGTCTGGGTATTTTAGATCAGCACCTCGAATCCAATACCCTTCTGACTTCAATCTTTTAACCATGTGACTTCCTATGAAACCACCAGCACCCAGCACAAGTACTGTTTTCATTCGTAATATACCCTTAGAAAATAAAGTGATACATGCACGATAACAAACAATCTAGAAACCGTCCAGAATACAGTAACAAGGAATGGCTCATTTAGGCCATTTTAAGAGGGTATATCCCAAAGTAGATTGCTTCCTATATCAACAACCCCCCGGCAAGCCGCGAGGAAATCCGCTGTGCGTATTATAAGTACGATTTCTGCGCGATTCTGTAGAGGAGCTTAAACTGAATCGCCCGACCGATACTTCGGCAAAAAATCATTCCGATGGCCATAACAAATGCCCCAAAGTAATTGTTCTTTTGAATCACTCCCTGCTTATAGGCCATATGTTCTGCCCAGGGCAGGGCAAACACGCTCACGACTCTGGTAAAAAATTCGTTTGTCTTCATACGACGCACAACTGCTGGCGCCCAAAAGTGATATCCAGCGTACACGAGCGGATTGTATGTTCTCAGGTAGACGCCAAATTCCTGATCTGCCCGATACACCGATTCTGCTAACAAGCCCTGATGGTATAGCTCGGTACAAATTATTTTACCGTCACCGCCATCGCCACCATTTGTTGCATCAGTAGAGGTCACTGTTGTTGTTACCCCATCGGCCGCCGTGGTGACTGTTAACGTTGAACCATCATCAAAAACCTGTCTGTCTGTCGTTGTGTCACCACCCTGATTAGTAGTGCTAGTAGTGCCCCCTCCTGGAACATCTGCGCGCGCTACTCTCCCCGAAAAGAACAGTGCCAGTGCCACAAAGACGAGGCGGGCGAATGAGAACTTCTTTTTTAAGTATGTCATAAAACACCTTACCTATTTATTAATCCATCCAATCAGTCACAAAGAGTCTCCCTATATCGTAGTTCTTCAAGTCTAAGATGACCTTTTTGCTCTTTGACACCAAATCAACAACCACTAGGCTTTGTTTGCTTGGTTCACTGGCACTTACCTCTACAACAGTGAGTTGATTCCCCTGAGGTGAGAACACTGGCAAGAAACATTTTAATTTCACTGTTGACGTCACTTTCAGCTCATCTCCTCCAAAGAGATTTTGCAAACTCACAATATATATCTTCTTCTTTTCCGGCTGAGTCCAAGCTAACAGAGAGCCGTCAGCGGCAATATCAAAGGTCTGGTTCGGATGTGTGACTTTACTGAACGAACTGAGTATTTTCCTTGAAAAATCTGAATCTACTTTCATGAGGTACAGCCCATCATTTTTCAACACAATAAAATGTAGTCCATCGGGAAGAAACTGTGGATACAGCCCATTCGTTACTTTACGGGAGCCCTGCGCGTTCGTGAAATAAACAGTGGCATCTTCTGGTAACTTAGAATCACCAAGCGGGGTCATATATAATGCCCCGTTCATCTCATTTGACCAGGAAGGAAGCTGTTTATCGTGCCCTGCGGCAGCCACATCAAAAAAATATGTCAGTTCCTTGGAGTCTGAGTTGTACTTGGTAATGAGCGTTTCTAAATCAAATGGCTCGGCTGGAGCATGCTTCAGTATCGAAAAGACCATGCTCCGGTCGCCAGCTCCACGAGGGGTCAGCGTCATAGAGGAACCGTCAGGATCAGCAAAGCGAGTAAGCTTGTTTGCTACTATATCAAAAAAATAGATGTCCGTTCTTCCCGCATATTGACCAGACAGAGGTGTCAGGGTCAAATACACCCGCCCCGCGGCTTGGATGGATTGGTTTGTTTGAAAAGAGAAAAAGTTATCCCTCGTAAATGCGTACCCATACACCATCACAGTGCCAAGCAGTATCAAAAAAAGTCCACCAAACAACACAAACCGCGTGAGTATGTGTGAAGGTTTTTTCACCTCCACGAAATTCAATTCACTGTTTGTGTTTATTTCATCCATGTCTTTTATTTTACGCCCCCCCCCTATAATATGTCAACACGATAATTTTTGTCATGACTGCAAAAAGAAAAAGAGACGGCGTGTTTTCACGTCGTCTCGTGCCCATTGAAAAATCATTTGATCCCACGGATCAGATCGGACATTGGTTCAGTATCAACACTGAGCTTAAAGTGCCTGAACTTATTGGAAAAAACCGTATAGTTCCACACCTTTCTGCCTTGTACTTCTGACTCCCAAAACAGAAACATCACCGATCGATCTGAATTCTCGTTTGATACTTCCTGCTGAATATAGGTTCCTTCCAGTCCATTCCCCAGCTTGACCGTTCCTTCGCTGGAGCTTTTCACCGAATAGTTTTTCCCATATTTCTTGATAAATTTTTGCTGCCCATCCTCAATCCATGCTCGCATGGATGAAAACATACTCACATTTTCTGGAAACGTTGCCCCAAAATGGCCGTTGGCGACGTTGTTGGAATCGGCCAATCTCAGCACCGCCACTGTCCCATCTGTCGGAGGGACTGTCTGTGTCCACCGAGCTGAGTGTTCCACCCTCAGCCCAAACTTCTCCTCCGAGCGGTATTCCGCCGCTTGAGCTTGGATAAGACCGAAACACAGCAAAAGACAAACGATAAATGAGCGCATGATGCACCTCCATAAGTTGTTTATGAACCACCACAACACCAAAAATGGCTCGTGTGATGTTATCTAAGCACTTCTCATCAATTTTGTCAAGCTGTGTATGTGAGGTTCCCATAAATAAAGAGGGCCGAAACCCTCTTTATTTCTGCTCTACTTATCCAGTCTTCAACGCTAGAAGAGGTTGAAGAACCAGCCGAAGGCGCTCAGTCTACTTCGTTGGCCACTCACGAAAGCTTCGAGTTTGGACGTTTGTCCCTTGAGCGTTTCTACCTGCTCAAGTAGGATTGATTTAATATCCTGGTCTTCGATAGTATTCGCTGCCTGCAAAAGAACTGCCGTACGAGCTTTGTTGGCGGCAATATCTTGCTCAAGACCATTGAGGTCATCCCTGTTTGCGCCAAAAAGCGCTTGCAGCACCGGGCTACGCTTATCGATAGACTTGACTGTCTCACCGACTTTCTTGGTAGCATCCTTGTGGTCATCAGACAGACGACGAATGACGAGCCCGACGTTATCATCTTCGACATCAGCCACATCATTCAGATGTTCCGCGATATCATCACTTTCGTCTTCCAGATCATCATCCAGTTCGCTATCGGTACCTCCCAGAGCGTAGATAGTCCCTTCAATACTACTCTTGAGCGACTTTACTTTCCGTTCCAAGACCTCAAGAGAATCCTCCATGGCTGCCAAGTCGTAGTTACCGGCCATAATAGTCGCCTTGAGGGCTGCCAAATCAGACTCGTACGTAGCGAGTGACGAGATAAATTTACTACTATCCCCACCCACCGCTTCCAAGAGAACGATCTTCCCCTTAGCCTGAGTAATACGCTTGGAGACTTTGGCAGCATCTTCGGCAATCTTCTTGGCATCATGGAGATCTTCCTTGGCAAAATGGGCCAGTTTCTTCACTTCTTTACTCAATCGTTTGGCGGCCTCCAAATCATTGCCATCAAAAGCACCATTCACCGACATTACTCCAGCCTTAGCAGTTGCCAATCGCGCCAGTGCCGCGGTTACATCAACCCCCTCAGCTCGCTTTTCCAATATTTCCTTCTCAGCATCAGCGATATCCTCTGCTAACTTGGAAATGGTCTTGGCACGGTCTTTATACATACCGTTATCATCACCATCCTCATTTTCCAATTCATCGGCATCGTCGTTTGCGTCATCATCCATCTCATCATCACCATCGTCGTTTGCATCATCATCACTATTGGATTCCTTACCTGAACGCTCAGCAGCTTTCTTTGTAGCTTCGCGCTCGCGTTCCAACTTCTTCTTGGCCGCTTCTTTAGCCTTCTTTGCAGAGTCAGACGGCTTATTATCATCTTCATCCTCATCTTCTTCTTCTTCATCATCACTGTCATCGTCCTCTCCATCATCGGCCAAAGAGGCTGGCACAAGACTTAGATTATTATTCGTCATTATAGCTGCGGCTCCCATAAACCCCCCAAAAGAAAGGAGTGCTACCAAGAGCGCCGGCAATATCCCTACACCTTTCCCTGTTGTTTTCATATTTTTATTTTTCTTGGCCACAAATTATCAAACGACCAAGTTATATTGCAATGACTATAGTATACACCCCTTTGGCTACCATTGTAAAACGATACGCTCTACTTGATAGCGGCTTTGATGACTTGTTGAAACTCCTCAAGGCTTCTGGGACTCTCCAGTTTTTTACCATTAAGGAAAAATGAGGGTGTTCCGGTTATCTCCAGTTCATTACCTGTTTTGCGGTCATTGGTAATCTTATCATCAAGCGTCGCATCGGTCATATCCTGGCGGAACCGCTCTACATCAAGACCAATCTGGCTGGCATAGGCCGGAAACATACTCTTCATCGGGTCACTGGCCACAGACCACTCGTTTTGGTTGGTATAGAGTAAATGGTACATATCCCAAAACTTCTCCTGGCGACCAGCCGCCTCAGCCGCCCGCGCCGCCCCCAAAGCATTGGGGTGGATTTGCATGAGTGGATAGTGGCGCACTACAAACTTGAGCTTACCCTCAAATTCCTTGGACAGCTGCTCTATAATCGGATAGTAAGCGCCACAGGCCGGACACTGAAAGTCAGTGTATTCTATCAAAGTGACTGGCGCATCACTGGCACCCCGCACCCAATCTTTATCAGTGAGATCAAGCAAGGCGCCCCCCGAAACACTCCCAGAGTCTGTCGGGGCCGTCACATACCGCCAAATACCGAAAATACCGAAAATCAACACTGCCGCTACTCCCAATTTGATAAGACCACTCATAGCGATTCAGAATTATCCTTTTACCCCCTCATCATAACTCTTTTCACTTACCCTTGGCAATCCCGGGCGCACGGAAGAGAGCCAAAGTAGCAGTCGCAGTTTTTTCCCAAGAAAACTGCCGCGACTGGGCCGCACTCTGTTCCGATAAAGTCTGGGCCAATTCATGGTCAGTCAGTACGGCCTCCAAAGCTCGGTAGAGCTCATCGGGCTGGTAGGGATCGATCATAACACCAGCCGCCCCAACCACTTCTGGCAGAGCCGAAGAATGAGAAGTAATTACCGGTATCTCACACGCCATGGCCTCAAGCGGCGGAAAACCGAATCCTTCGTACAGTGATGGGTACACAAAAACACTGGCCAAATTGTAGAGCGCCACTTTATCCTCGTCCGCGATAAAACCCGGAAGTAGAATCTTTTCCTTATACGGCGACGCCTCGCGAGCCGCAAAGACATCATCACACTTCCAACCCCGCGTTCCAGCCAAGACGAGGTCATACTTCTCAAACAGCGAGTTCCCAGAAGCCACAAGGGCATTATAGCTATCGATCAGGGCCACGATGTTTTTGCGTGGCTCAAACGTTCCCAGATACAAGATAAACCTGTACGGTAGATGATACTTGTCTTTGATGTGCATGAGCTCTGGATCATTGCGGTCCATCTTGCGGAAGCGCTGATCAATCCCGCTCGGCACAACCGTAATCTTGGTCTCCGGAACCCGGTATTCCTCTACCAAATCATCCTTGGTCGACTGGGACACCGCAATCACTCGATCGGCTCGGCGAATCAGCTGACGAAAATTGACCAAAAAATGCCAGAATCGCTGCTTCATAGAAAAGGTCTCCGGAAAGAGCTCGAACGAAAGATCGTGCGTGGTCACCACGAGTTGGGTCTTTTGCGAGGTAGCCGAAAAGTTCAGATTGGGCATGAAAAAGACGTCCGTCCCACCAAGCAGTAGGTCGAGCTTAGGAAACCCAAGATACCACAGAGATAGATTGAGGAGTTTGTTGGGAAAACGGAACACTTTGAGCGTCACTCGTGGGTAAGGTTCCAGCCAAGAAAAATCGGGAGTCACCTTTCGCCAGGCATTAAAAAAGAGGATGTATTCATTTTCCTGGTCATATTCAAACAGTGCCTGGAGTAAAGCCAGAGTGTATTCCTCGACTCCCGTGCGCTTCCCTTCTGCCAAACACCGTATATCTATTCCTATGCGCATAATCTGTAAGCAATGAAGAACCGGGGGATATCTGTTTGTTACTTTTTGTCCGCGAAATAATGGCGCAGTAGTACCAGCCAAAATCCTATAAAGAGTCCTACAGCCAACCCCACAGCCAAGGCCAGATTGAGGCCAACCCGCCCATCGCGTATCACCGGGTCACTGCCAATCACCACAAACCAGTTCTTTTCCTTTTCTCCCGTATTGAGAGTCGTAGTGTGGCGGTTGAGCACTGTCACAGTTACAGCGGCCAACTGAGTCAGCGCCTTCTCATTGCTCCCGCTATATTTGACCGTGATCATCTGAGAAGAAAGCCTGCCGGGAGTAAAAACCCGGGACAAATCTTTGAACCCGAGCATTTTAGCATTCAGCCCAGCCTCATGGTAAATATCCTCCACGACCCGCGGCGTCGTCAACCAGCGCACTACCGTATCAGCAAAGCGCTCATCAGCTTGAAGACGGTAGAAGCTATCGTAGGTGTAGTTCGTCGTTTCATTGACACCCGACCGACCAATATTAAGAAGGAGTGTCACCTGATAGGTCACCGCCTGTTCCTTCTGCCAGATCCAAGCAACAAAAATGAAAGCAACGACCGTAGCAAGAAAAAATACCCATTGCTTCTGAAAAATGAGGACAAGATTTCTGAGTTCCATACAATAGCATTACAGCACAACTTACAAAACACAAGTACCAAACGTTCTTCAATGGGGGTCTTTAGACTGGGTTTTTGGTTTTGTTTGGTATTTGGTCCGCCAGCTGGCGGGCGGGCTTTGTGTTTTTGAGATGCTCCTTAAGGGCGCTTTCAACGTAGTTTTGTATTGTAGCCTTAAATCGTTCTTTGTCAAAACGAAGCGACCGACTCCTGATATAGGCCGGGTCATAGCGCTCCGCATCGAATCCCTGCATGGCCGCCACGATAGCTTCCGGTGTCTGTTCGTCGAAATATACCCCCATTTTTCCCTCTTCCATGTGCTCCACGATGTCCCCACCGCGATAGGCGATGAGTGGCCGGCCCGACGCCATGGCCTCGATAGCCACAATCCCGAAATCCTCTTCCTGAGGGAAAACAAAGCCTCGACACTCGGCATAATAGCGGGGCAGATCCAACTCTGGCACTCGCCCCAGGAATTCGACCGTCGGGCCAGCCAGTTTTTTCAAGCGGCCCAGTTCTGGACCGCGACCGATGATCTTGAGTGGCAGCCGCAAACGATTGAACGCCTCGATAGCGATATCATGACGCTTGTAGGCGATCAAACGACCGACCATAAGAAAATAATCCTGGCGCTCTTCTTGCTTGGCGATGTAAAATTGATCGACATCGACCGGAGGGTGAATGACGGTAGCCTCCTTGCGATAGTACTTTTTGACCCGCTTGGCTACAAACTGAGAATTCACCAAAAATTGATCAACCCGTTCAGCGCTGGCTTTGTCCCACAGTCGGATAGGGCTCATAAAAAAGGGCACCAATTTCTTGATGAGCGACGGAAACCCAAAGTCCTGGGTGTACTTCTGACAATCATCCCAGGCATAGCGCATGGGCGTATGCATGTAGCAGATATGGAGCGTTTCCGGTCGAGTAATGATGCCCTTGGCATAGCTCGACGAATCCGAAAGCACGATATCATACTTCGTAAAATCAAATTCCTCGATAGCCAGCGGCATGAGCGGCGGAAAGAAACGATGTCGCTTGCGTGAAAACGGCATGTGCTGAAGAAACGAGGTGTAGATACGCTTGTCAGAAAACTGCCCTCGCATTGCCACATCATCATGGATGAGCGTATAAATCGGAGCATAGGGAAAGAGCTCGGTAAAAGCCTGGAGTACCCGCTCCGCTCCCCCGTACTGCACCAAATAATCATGCACCAATGCTATTTTCATATCTTTCCATTCTACCGCAACACCATACCTTCACACCACCTAGGAGTCCTGGGCTTGCAGGGTACGCTCACTCAGAATATGCCACCGTTCCAGAAAAATGTCCCACACGTTTTTGCGGCACCGCACCGACAACATGGTCCTGTCCTCAAAGCTGAGGCTCAGTGGCGAGAGCGACTGATTCTTCATCAGGTGGAACATGATCGACGTCGAGTCAGTACCATGGGTCAGGCCGAGGGCATGGCCGAATTCGTGAGCCAAAACAACGCGTAAGTGGGGAAAATCCTCATACTGATAGATATTGATTTCTTTCCCCATATAATCACCCTGATCAAACTCTTGAGGCTCCCCAAAACGGTTGACGTAGGCCTCTACTCGCTCATTATATTCCTCGACCACTGCCACCTTTTTCTCTGAAAAACCGTTCACCTCATTAGCAAGACGATTCACTTCTTGACGCTTGGACTCAAGCAATGGCTGTTCTTGTTCCAGGGCCTCTACCTCCGCCTGGAGATTCTCGTACTCATCCTGCGGCGCACCACCACGCTTGTTCCATTTCTTGACGTCAGCAGTATAAGCATTCAAACGTTTATTGAAAGCAACGAGTGCCCACTCGTAGTCACTTTTGGTCTGTTCATACAGGGCGATAGTAGCCGCCTGTTGCTTACTCAGCTGGTTCTGAGTCACCTGGATCGTATCAAAAGAAGCATCGAGTTTCTGACCGGCCACAGTCTGCTCCTGACGAATATCGAAAATGAAGTTGATCTTGAATGCCGCCTCAGGAACATACCGAAATAAATCCCTCCCCAAAGCTTCTTCCCACAAACGCTCAGCGTGAGTTGCCTCGGTTAGGAAAGCTTCCTGACTGATACCAAAGCGCGCATCAAAATTGCCGATGGCATACTCGATTGGCTGCTCGCATGGCAAGGGCACCCGCTGCCAGATAACGATTGTGCCAAAAGCCAAAGCAACAAGAAAAAAATACGACAAAGCTTTTTTGAGAATCATAATACTCGCTACATGCGAAGACGACCTTCCTTACGAGCCGCTGAAGCGACTATCTTATCGAATACCTGATCCATCTCGGCACTCGAGAGGGTGCGATCCGGAGCCCCGAAAGAAAGATGAAAGGCAAAGCTTTTTTCACCGCCCTTCTCATAGACATCGAAGAGGGTGGCCTCCTGAAGGAGCGGTGCACCCACCTCATGGAGTAACTGTTCCACTACACCAACAGTCGTCTTGCAAGGAAAGACAAGCGAGATGTCACGCAAAGCATAGGGAAATTTCTGGAGCGGAACAAAAGTTGTCACCTGCTTTTTCAGCGCAAGAAGGTCTTCCGTCACAAAACCAGCCATAGCCAGACGGGCTTCCACACCGAAACTCCTGAGCACTTCCGGGTGAAATTCCCCCATGATGCCAAAGGGTTTCCCCTCATGGACCAAGCAGACACTGCGTGTCGGATGCAGATGTGCCAACGCCGGAAGTTCCGGAAATTTCTCGGATGGCTCGTAAGCAATCTGCGTCATATCTATGTGGAGAGCCCGCAAATAAGCCTCGACCTTCCCCTTGATCGCAAAGAAAGGTTTACCCGCCTGTGGTGCTGCATCCCCCTTCTCACTTTTCTTCGGCAAGACCGTCATAAGAGTCAACGATGTCACTTCAACCGGCTCCTTATTTTTGGGATGCTTGGAAAAAACTTTTCCCCACTCAAAGCAATCAAAGCTGTCAAAGTGATGCATGTTTTCCCCCGCCCTACTAAGCAAGAGCGGCACCTGAGAAAGGCGCAGGTACTTCTGGTCAGGAGTGAGTGGATTCTCCAATTCCACGTGCGCTGAAAGCGGCAAACGTGTAGCAATGATTTCTTTCTCTCCGTAAAAGGAATAGGTCAGAAGCTCATCGAAACCAGCCGCAGCGAGATATTCTTTTGTTTTGCGTTCAAAGCGTTTTTCCGGGTTCTCCATGCTCGGAATAAGCGGGAGGAGTGGCGCCACAGCAACGATGTGCTCATAGCCATGCATCCGACCAATCTCCTCGATCAGATCCCACTCATCTCGTAGGTCAGGACGTCTGGTAGGCACAGTAACAAGAAAGGTATTTTCGCTGGCCACCTTCTTTACCTTGAGTCCCAACAGAGCCAAATGCTGCACCACCTGAAACAATGGCAACTTCACCCCAAGTACGTGCTCGACCCGATCAAGTGATAAAGTAATTTTGGTAGGAAGCGCTTCCTTCGGATAGACATCACGCATGCCCATAATTTTGCCTCCGCACAAGGTCGGCAAAAGTGCCGCTGCCTCCCGCAAGGCCTCCCCTACCAAATTCGAATCCAGATTGCGTTCGAACCGGTAGCTGGCATCTGTGGGAAGATGGTGGCGATTCTTGGTGCGACGAATCGATGGGCCAGAAAAGTTGGCCACTTCCAGAAAAATATTTTTCGTTTCAGTGGTGACCGCCGAATACTTCCCACCCATCACTCCAGCAAGAGCCAGTACCCGCTCGCTATCAGCGATAACCAGATCATCCTCGGAAAGTTTTTTTGTTTCACCAGTGAGCAGCACGAGTTTCTCATTCTTCTTGGCTCGCCGTATAGTTACCGTACCCTGTATTTTGTCGGCATCAAAAGCATGCATCGGCTGCCCAGTGAGCAGCATAAGGTAATTGGTCACATCAACCATATTATTGATAGGCCGCAGACCAGAAACAAGCAGCCGCACCTTAAGCCACAGCGGCGATTCGCCCACCGTGATACCCCGAACTGCCAATGCGCCGTAGCGTGGGCAACCTGCCTTATCAGCGATCACTACTTTGGCGGCGCGATTGTAGGAAGGAGTTTTTACCGGCTTCAGCATTTTCTGACCGAAATGTGGAGCATAGCCATCGAGCGCCGCCACTTCTCGAGCCAACCCTTGATAGGCCAAAGCATCAGAACCCCGATCAGGTAGAATTTTCACCTCGATAATACTGTCATCAATCCCGACATACTTGGCAAAGGAAGCACCAACGGGGGCTTCTTCCGCAAGAACCAGAATACCCTCATGGTCATCACCCAAACCGAGCTCTTTGGCCGAACACACCATGCCATTTGATTCTACGCCACGCAGTGTTGCGACCTGGATCTCGATACCTCCTGGCAGCTTGACGCTCGGCAAGGCTACAGCTACTTTCTGATCAAGGGCAATATTCGGAGCACCGCAGACTATCGTCCGTACATCCTTCTTCCCCACTTCCACCTGAGCCACACGCAGTTTGTTGGCATTGGGGTGCGGCCTCAGTCCGACGACTTTCCCGATGACCACACCATCGATGCCATGAGAAAACTTCTCAACCCCCTCCACCTCAAAAGCGTGAGTCATGAGCAACTTCCCGAGCTGAGCGGGCGTTTTCTTGGTACCAGACAATTCTTTGATCAGTTGATAGCTGTATTTCATAGACTAGAATTGGCGAATAAAGCGTAAGTCACCGCTCATGAGAAGGCGGATATCAGCAATCTTGTACTTCATCATGGCCAGCCGGGCCATACCAAAGCCCCAAGCAAACCCCTGATACTGCCCACGCTTGTAACCAGCCGCTTCGAACACTCGCTGATTGACCATGCCAGCGCCACCGATCTCGAGCCAACCACTGTGTTTGCAGGTCGCACAACCGTGAGCGCCGCAGATGATACAACTGATATCGAACTCAAACGATGGTTCCGTGAAAGGAAAAAAACTTGGTCGTAAACGGACAGTTACCTTTTCTCCAAAAAAGGCACTAAAGAATGTTTCGGCCACATACTTAAACGTCGCCACCGTCACCTGACCCTCGACATCCACCATGAGGCACTCAAACTGATGAAACGTGTGTTCATGTGAGGCATCGGTCGCTTCATTGCGAAATACTTTACCAGGTACAATGATGCGAAGCGGCGGCTTGTGTGCTTCCATATACCGCACCTGAACACCAGATGTATGCGTCCGAGGGAGATATCGTTCTTTGGCCTTCTTGTCAGGCTTAATCCAGAAGGTATCCTGCATATCACGCGATGGGTGATCCTTAGGAAAATTCAGGGCATCAAAGTTGTAGTGTTCTGTTTCTACCTCTGGGCCGTCAGCCACTACGAAACCCATGGAGGTGAAAATATCTTGAATCTCATGCTCAATCTGAGTCAGAGGGTTGAGGTGGCCGATCGCTACTTTGGCACCAGGCGCTGTGATATCAACTCCTTCGGCCTGCCAGTCAATACTGTTCTCAAGCAGTTTCTTTTTCTTGGTGTCGAACAAAGCAATCAGTTTCTGTTTGGTGCTATTGCCCAGTGGTCCAACAATTTTCTTTTCTTCTGGAGACAAGTCACGCAGACTTTTGAGCAACGTATTAAGCTCACTCTTGCGCCCCAAATACTCCACTTCCCACGCCTGAAGCCCAGCCATCGTGGTGATGGCAGGGAGCGACTCCTCCCCTGTTTTTCCAATCTGGAGTATACGTTCTTTCATCATGTTTCTATTCTACCGAACTTTTATTCTTTTGGCGAAAAAACAATCTTTATAAAGTCCTTCTTTCCTACTTTTATTACCTTGCCATCCCATTCCTTCGTAACCCTTACCAAAAGACCTATTTTATTACCATCTACTGCCACGCCTCCCTGAATAATTTTTCTTGAGGCATCACTATTGCTCCGCGCAAGTCCATTTTCAGCTAGAAGTCTGGTAAAAAGAATCGGTTCTGTAACAATTATTTCACGCACATCCTCGGGCACATGTCCCTTGGAAAAAGTTTCAATAAAATACGTCTCGGCTTTTTTGGCTTCCTCAGCGCCATGATACAGCATGACGATTTCTTTGGCCAAGTGCACTTTGGCGTCACGCGGATTACCACCAGTCACGATGTCCTCGGCCATCTTGGACACCTCCGTCATGGGCACGCGCGTACAGTGGACGAAGTAGTCCATAATCAGGGCATCCGGAATACTCATCACTTTGCCAAACATGTCATTGGGAATATCTAGCAGGTTGATGGTATTGCCCCAGCTTGAGCTCATCTTGCGACCGTCCGTGCCAAGAATGAGATTAGTCATGAGAACATCCTGCAATGCTTGGCCATGGGCCCTCTGCAACCGTCGCCCGGCAAGGAGATT
>JAUYFO010000056.1 GCA_030690925.1 Candidatus Moraniibacteriota bacterium | reverse complement strand
GCTACTCAGGATCGCATGGGAGATGTGGTACCCGCTGAAATCACGGTGTTCGAGGATCGGACGTTTACTTTTGTGCTCAAGACGTCTCCTGCTTCCGACCTGCTGAAGAAGGCTGCTGGCATTACCAAGGCTGCTGCCAATCCACTCAAGGATAAGGTCGGTCAGGTAACCTCGGCTCAAGTGCGTGAAATCGCGGAAAAGAAAATGACTGATCTCTCGGCCAATGATGTCGATGCCGCTATGAAGATTATCGCCGGCTCCGCTCGTTCTATGGGTATTAAGGTAGTAGAATAGTTTTCAATATAAATTCTGAATAAATCTTTAATTTGTGGGAGTCCGCCAGCTTACGGACGTTATCACCACGAAACATATGAAACACGGGAAACAATACCGCGCAGTGGTAGACAAGCTGGAAGCAGGTAAGGACTATACTGGAGAGGAGGCCATTGCTTTTTTGAAAGAGAACAAGACCGCCAAGTTTGACGAGTCGGTGGAGGTGCATGTGCGCCTGGGGATCAATCCAAAGAAGTCCGACGAAATGGTGCGGGCCACGGTGATTCTGCCTCATGGCACCGGCCGCAGTCAGAAGGTGGCGGTGGTGACCAGCACCAAGGAAAAAGAGGCCGAGGAGGCCAAAGCCGACTTGATCGGAGGAGAAGAGATTATCGCTGATATCAAAAGTGGCAAACTGACCCCCGGAACAGACTTTGATGTTATCCTGGCTACTCCAGAAATGATGCCCAAGTTGGCCGTCATCGCCAAGATTCTGGGGCCAAAGGGCATGATGCCATCACCCAAGACCGAAACGGTGACGATCAAGATTAAAGAAGCCGTGGAAGTGCTCAAGCTTGGGAAGAAAGTCAGCTTCAAGAACGACGACACTGGCAATCTGCACCAGGTGATTGGTAAAGCTTCTTTTACCAAAGAACAGTTGGTCGAGAATTACCGGACATTCCGTGAGACACTCGACCGTTCTAAGCCAGAAAATATGAAGGGTCGGCTGATCAAGTCGCTTTCCATTTGTTCCACCATGGGTCCGAGTCTCCGTATCAAGTTGTAACGTTGCTCTTATGATTCTTTCTGATCGAGACATCAAGAAGGAGCTCAAGTCAAAAGAAATCACCATCAAGCCGTTTAAAATGGAATGCTTGCAACCGGCGAGCTACGACGTCCACCTGGATCGCCATTTCCTCATCTTCAATACCAATCAGCATTTCGTGATTGATCCTCGGGATATCCCGAAGGATTTGATGAAAAAGATTATTATCACAAAAACCGAACCATTTATCCTCCATCCGGGAGAGTTCGCTCTGGGAGTCCTTCTGGAGGAAACAGGAGTGTCCGATAAATTGGTCGGTCGTTTGGAGGGCAAGAGCTCACTGGGACGTCTCGGGCTGATTATTCACACCACCGCTGGGTTTTTGGATGCCGGTAATTCACTCAAGATGACACTCGAACTCTTCAACGCTGGTAAAATCCCACTCAAGCTTCACTATGGTATGCCGATTGGTCAGATGGCCTTCGAATACCTTTCTTCACCCTGTATCCGTCCTTATGGATCGCAGGGCCTCAATAGCAAGTACAAGGGTGATACCAAACCGATGGCCTCCAAGATGCACCTCAATTTCAAGAAAAAAAGCCTCTCCAAATGAGAGGTTTTTTCTTTGCAGAGAGCTCCTCATTATATGGGATATTCTTGACAGAAAGCCTTACGTCTATTACACTGAACCCAGTTATTTTTAGGACTCTTGTCCTCCACCCACTCTTCAAAGGAGAGGTCTCATGAAACTCAATGACGTGAGTCATGTCGCTGCGAGTACGTTCTGGCCAGATACCTTACAGGTATGGACCAGCGGGCAGGTTGGTTTACCAAAGGTGCCGCGTTGGTCGAAGTATCACGAGGATGGTCATAGCATGGTGCGACGCCAAGACTCCCTCCAGCACTCCTACTCCATCACTGTTTTGGGGAAGGTCTTTTGTTACAAGTTGCGTCCACACGTCTGTCTTGATGAGGGTTTGCTGCAAAACGCGCTGCTGATCCACGATCATGGAGAAGGTGAAATTCAATACGATACGCACTATATCGACAAAACAGAACAAGGTGATTTGATCGAGTACAAGGCTTTTACGAAATGTTACTCGGTATTTCCCACTGATCTTTTTTGTGAATTTCAGCGAGCATTTCTGCTCCAGTTTGCCCTGAAGTGTCCTGCGAGTTTTCCGACCGGCGCCTGTATCGTGATGGATCAGCTTGCCGCCACGAAAAAGACGGAGTGTCTCGCTTTTGACGCGATAGAGCGCTGGGACTACGTTCTATACGCGTTGGAGCAGTTTCTCGAACGGGGGAATGAAAAAATCCTCCTTCAGGTGATGCGGCACCAGAAACCGCATCTCGATCGCCTTGTAGGAGAGCTCCCGGGCTTCGGTGACGAAATTTGGACGGTTTCCATCAGGCAGTGGTTTGATGGTTTCCTTGTTCAGAACCAGGGTGCTCACATCGAGCAAAAAGGAAAGTGCTAGCTTTCAAACAGTTGCGTTTCGGCCAAAAAACCGAGGCGCTTTTTTCTTTTTTTGGTAAAGAAGTCGTTATTTGCGGAAGTTGTTTTTGTAGGATAAAATAGAGCCATCAGGAGATAATTTCTTTTCTCGGTTTATACTTATGCGTCAGTATTTGGATCTCCTGAGTCATATTGAAGAACACGGGGTGGATAAGATGGATCGGACCGGTACCGGGACGCGCAGCGTCTTTGGCTACCAGATGCGTTTTGACCTCTCGCAGGGTTTTCCGCTGCTTACCACCAAGAAGATGGCGCTCCGCTCTATCATTCACGAACTGCTGTGGTTCCTTCGAGGGGATTCCAATCTGAAATATCTAGCCGAGAACAATGTCCATATTTGGGATGAGTGGCCATATAAAGCGTATTTGCAGAGAACCGGGCAAATCGTACCGGCTTCGGGGAGTGAGGAGTGGAAAGTAGGCATTGCGGCGTTTATTGAAAAGATAAAAACGGATGATGTTTTCGCCAAAGAGTACGGCGAGCTCGGGCCAATCTATGGCTACCAGTGGCGCAGTTGGCCGGCACCGGATGGCCGGCATATTGATCAGATCACCCAAGTTATCGAGCAGATCAAGAAAAGCCCTGACTCGCGACGCCTGATCGTGTCGGCCTGGAATGTGGCCGATATTGAGAAAATGGCCAAAGCCGGACTACCACCGTGTCATTGCCTATTTCAGTTTTATGTGGCAAATGGTAAGCTATCGTGTCAGCTCTACCAGCGCAGCTGCGACACCTTTTTGGGCGTGCCGTTTAATATCGCTTCCTACGCGCTGCTCACTATGATGGTGGCCCAGGTCTGTGATCTGGAAGTGGGAGAATTCGTATGGACGGGTGGTGATGTCCATATCTATAGCAATCATCATGAGCAAGTAAAACTGCAGCTGTCACGCGAACCATTGCCCCTGTCGACCATGAAGATTAACAAAGCAGTCAAAAGCATTTTCGATTTTACTTTCGAGGATTTCACACTAGAGAGCTACCAATCTCATGAGGCTATCAAGGCCCCTATTGCCGTCTAACTTTTTTTCCCATGCCTACTCCACGAATCAGTATGATTGTTGCTGTCGATGAAACGAGAGCTATCGGAAAAGATAATAAGTTGTTGTGGAATATTCCCGAAGACCTGAAACATTTCAAGGAATTGACGACGGGGCACACGGTGATTATGGGTAAAAATACCTATCATGCCATCGGTCGTCCACTACCCAATCGAACCAACATTGTCGTGACCATACATCAAGACTTAGCACTGCCTGGTTGTTTGATGGCCCACTCTATCGATGAAGCCGTACAGATTGCTTGTGAGCACGAGAAAGAGGAGGTTTTTGTTATCGGTGGGGCGAGTATTTACAAGCAGTGTCTGCCTTTGGCTGAGAGACTGTACCTTACGTTGGTGGAGGGGACACATGATGCCGACACTTTTTTTCCAGATTATTCTGATTTCCGGAAAATTGTGAGCGAGGAAAAGAGTGGGAATGAAACATATCAGTACACGTATTTTGTTTTGGAAAGAGCAGAAAAATAATAGACCAAATCACCAAACATACGGTCGTACATTTGGTGATACCAGGAGTATTGATTTATAAATAAAGAAAACAATATGGCCAAGATCATTATTGGTGTAGCGGGAGAGATTGCTTGCGGCAAGGACACGGTGGGGAAATACCTGGCGGAGAAGTACCGGGCGCTGCCACTGCGTTTTTCACAGCCGCTGCGGGATGTTTTGGATCGTCTCAAACTCGATCAAAATAGGGAGAATATGGCCAAGTTATCGCTTTATTTGCGCAAAGCGTTTGGGGAGGATATTCTTTCGAGAGTGCTGATGGCTGAGTCGGAAAAAAGCGATAATGAATTAGTCATCGTTGATGGAGTACGTCGGCTGCCCGATATCATTCATATGGAAACCAACGAACATTTCTACTTTATCTATGTAGATGCTACTCCCGAGACCCGTTATGCTCGTCTGATTGAACGGCGTCAGAATGTGGATGATGAAGGCAAGACGCCGGCTCAGTTTGCCAAAGACGCGCTTCTGGAAACCGAATCACAGATTCTTGACCTGAAAAATCGAGCGGACTTCATTATCAATAATGATGGGACTTTGGAAGAGCTGCAAAAACAAATTGATGATATGCTGGCTCAGGTACGAAGTAAGCAATAAGGAATAATTATGAAATGGGGGAAACTGATAGTACTGGATGGGGCGGATGGGTCTGGGAAAGCGACGCAGGCTAAGTTGCTTTTGGCGCGGCTCAAGAAAGAAGGCTACCATGTGAAGGCGCTTGATTTTCCCCAGTATGAGGATAATTTTTTCGGGGAACTGATTGGTCGCTCTCTGGCTGGAGAATATGGCGACTTTATCGCCGTGGATCCTCATATCGCTTCAACCCTCTATGCTGCCGATCGTTTTGAGTCGAAACCGAAACTCGAAAAATGGTTGAAAGCGGGTAATGTGGTAGTACTCGATCGTTACGTCAGTGCCAATCAGATTCACCAGGGCGGCAAGATTACCGATGTCAAGAAGCGTAAAGAGTTTCTCAGGTGGCTTGATACACTGGAATTTACTGTGTTTGGTTTTCCTCGTCCGGATATGGTGCTCTATCTCGATGTGCCCCAGGCGATTTCGGACAAACTGTTATTGCAAGGAAAACAGGGGGTTTCTCAGAACCGAGCGGTCAAGGGGAAAAAGGATCTGGCCGAAAAAAATAAAAAGTATTTGGCAGCATCACGGGAGAGCGCTCTCAAAATCGTAGAGCAGGGAAACAACTGGAAGCGCATCGCCTGCGCTCCCAAAGGCGAGTTGTTATCACGTGAAGCAATTGCGGAACTGGTGTGGAAAAAAGTGAAAGCCATCGTATGAAATTAGCGGTTAAGAAAATTCATCCTGATGCCAAGCTGCCGACACGTGCGCATGCTGATGATGCGGGGCTAGATTTGTTCGCGTTGGAAGAACGTATCTTGACACCGATGGAACGCCGCCCGATGCGTACGGGGATTGCACTTGCTATCCCGACAGGGTACGCTGGTCTTATCTGGGATAAATCTGGTGTGTCGGCCAAGGGGGGTGTGAAGGTCATGGGGGGAGTGATTGATGCCGCCTATCGTGGCGAGATTCTGGTGATTATGATTAACCTTTCCAGTGAGACTTATGTAGTAGAAAAAGGAGCTAAAATAAGCCAATTATTGATACAAAAAGTGGAATTACCGGAAGTGTGTGAAGTTTCAGAGTTAGATGATACTATAAGAGGCACAGGCGGATTTGGGAGTACGGGCACTCATTAGAAGAATTTTATGAAATACAACGTCACTATTGGCATGGAGGTGCATGCGGAACTGAAAACAGAGTCCAAGATGTTTTGTGCGTGTAAAAATGGCTTGGGAATGGAGACCGAACCGAACGTCAACATCTGTCCGGTCTGTACCGCTCAGCCAGGGGCACTCCCCGTACCGAATGCGGCTGCTATCGAAGCCGTGCAGCGAGTGGGGCTGGCCCTTGGATGTACACTGCGGCTCTCCTCCAAATTTGATCGCAAGAACTATTTCTATCCTGATTTGCCCAAGGGCTATCAGATTTCGCAGTATGACGAACCCTTCTGTGAAGGGGGCGCCATGGAAATCGGTGATAAAAAAATCCGTATTACGCGCATCCATCTGGAGGAAGATACGGGAAAATCGATGCATCCAGCCGGAGCGGACTACACGTTGGTTGATTTCAACCGGGCCGGTGTACCACTGATGGAGCTGGTTACTGAGGCTGATTTCACCAACAGTAAGGATGTGGGGATGTTCTGCCAGAAATTGCGGCAGACACTACGCTACCTCGGTGCTTCCAATGCTGATATGGAGAAAGGGCAGATGCGCTGCGAAGTGAATATTTCACTGTATCCCGAAGGAGCTGACCGTTTGTCGGGCACCAAAGTGGAGGTGAAAAATATCAATTCTTTCCGTTCGGTGGAACGGGCTATTGAATACGAGATCGTCCGTCAGACGGAAGCGTTAGAGAAAGGAGAGAAATTGGTACAGGAAACCCGCGGCTGGGATGAGAACAAGAATATCACCGTGTCTCAGCGCAAGAAAGAATCGGCTCATGACTATCGCTACTTTCCGGAACCAGATATTCCGCCGTTTGCATTTGATACCACTTATGTAGAGCGCCTGCGCCAGACATTGCCCGAATTACCCGACGCCAAGCGGCAGCGTTTCATGGTTGAGTACGGTTTGCCGGAAAAAGACGCGGTCATCCTTACTGAAGAACGGAAATTCTCCGAGTATTTCGAAGCCGTGGTGAGTGAATTGGCCGAGAAGGTGAAGGCTGGAGAGGTCACGGTACTGCTCGAGCGTGTGGTGAAATTGGCCGCCAACTATCTGCTCACTGAACTGCGTAAGCACTTGGTAGAAAATAATCGGTCGATTGAGGATGCGCCGA
>JAUYFO010000055.1 GCA_030690925.1 Candidatus Moraniibacteriota bacterium | reverse complement strand
ATGGTTTCCAGGTGGACTTCTATCCAACCAGCGTGGAGGGGAAGAAAGCGGTGTTTGAGATTATCGAGGCACTGCGTTATTTCGATCGGCATGCCACAGAGTATGATCTGTTGGTGATGATCCGTGGTGGTGGCAGTCTGGAGAGTTTGCAGGCGTTTAATAACGAAGCATTGGTACGAGCAGTAGCGACTCTCCGAATCCCGACGCTCCTCGGAGTAGGGCACGAGAAGGATGTGACGCTGGCCGCTCTGGCTGCCGATTCAATGGTCTCCACTCCGACGGCTACGGCCCGGACACTGCATGAACCATGGGAAGAGGCTCGCCAGACGCTGCGTCATTTCGAGCAGCAACTGCCAGTGCTCTTTGAACGGGAACTTTCCGCTGTGAAGCACACCTTGGCTTTTAAAGGTGAAGCACTTTTGGTGCGGTTGGAACAATTTCTCGAGCAGGCAGTGTTGTTGAAGCAGACTCTAGCAGAAAAGCTGCAGCTCCTTCAGGCACTGGTGGAGCGCAAGATGGCCGAGGTAGTTCAGGCCAAGCACACCCTGGAACAGGGATTTTTGGCAGCTCTGGGGCGGACAAAAAAAGAACTGGTGCATGCTGAAGATCTCCTGCGTCAGTATGATCCCAAACGGGTACTCAAGCTCGGGTATAGTCTAGTGCGGGATAGCCGGGGCATCGTGAAAGATGTGAGCGGTCTCAAAGTAGGTGATATACTGGGGATACAGTTAAGCAAAGGCAGGCTCAGCGCCCGGGTAGAAACCATAATTGAGTAGTAAAGAACACGAATATGCCGAAAGTTAATTTGAGTGAATCACTCCGGAAGGTTCAGGAAATTATTGCTTGGTTTGATAACCAGGAAGAAGTGGATGTGGAAAAGGGTTTGGAAAAAATCAAAGAGGGGACGATCCTGATCAAGGAGAGCCGCACCCGTTTGAAAGAGATTGAGAATGAATTTGAAGTGGTGAAGAAGGATTTGGAAAAAGGATAGTAGAAAACGTAAAAGCCGCGGCTTTGTTTTTTTCTGCGATTTTTCCATTTTATATCACCTGTTTGTGATATAATAGAGGCAAAGAAAAAACAAACATGAAACGATTTTCTGGTGATATTTCTATAGTATTGGGCGGCGCGGCTGGGCAGGGAGTGCAGACGGTTGAGGCACTGCTCGTGCAGGTATTGAAACGCGAGGGTTACCATGTCTTTGCCATCAAAGAATACATGTCGCGCATTCGCGGTGGGAGCAACTCCACCGAAATCCGGGTGACGAATACTCGGCGCAGTGCTTATGTGCGGCGTATTGACCTGCTCTTGGCTATGGACAAGGATGTGCTGCCGCATTTGGAACACCGGATAACCAAAGATACTATCGTTTTGGGTGAGCGTGAAAAAGTGTGTACCGTGACCAAGTGTCCGGTGGTCAATATTCCCTTTACCCAGTTTGCGAATGAATTAGGTAACCCTCTCTACACCAGTACTGTGGCAGTTGGCGTAACGTTGGGGATGCTTGGCGCCGATTCAAAAGTGTTTGAAGACTATTTGCGTGAGCATTTCGCGCGTAAGGGAGAAGATGTGGTTGCCAAGAATATCGAAGCCGCACAGAAGGGCTATACCTTTGGTAAACACATCGCCTATGACGCTGGCCTCGAAGTGTACATCAAGCGTTCTGCTACGGTGAAGGATGAACTGCTGCTTGATGGCATGGAGGCAGTAGGGCTAGGGACCTTAGCTTCCGGTTGTAACTATATTTCTTCCTACCCCATGTCACCCGGAACGGGACTACTCACTTTTCTGGCGACGCATGCCGAGAAATTTAAAGTGGTAGTAGATCAGGCAGAGGACGAGATTGCGGCCATCAATCAGGGGCTGGGCGCTTGGTATGCGGGGGCACGAGCGGTCGTTACTACGTCTGGGGGTGGTTTTGCGCTTATGACCGAAGGCATCAGTCTCTCCGGAATGATTGAGACACCGATCGTAGTCCATATCGGACAACGGCCCGGGCCAGCTACGGGGTTGCCCACTCGTACCGAGCAAGCTGATCTCAATCTGGTTCTCTATGCTGGGCACGGGGAATTTCCGCGTGCTATCTTTGCTCCTGGAACCTTGGAGGAAGCTTATCTAGTGATGCAGCAGGCTTTTCATATCGCGGATGCGTATCAAATACCGGTGTTCGTGTTGACGGATCAGTATTTTATCGATGCGGTGACCAGTGTGGCGGCAAGCGCATTACAAAAACGACCAATTGAGCGTCACATCGTCGAGACCAAGTCTGATTATCAGCGTTATGTTCTGACCAAGAGCGGTATTTCACCGCGGGGCATTCCTGGATATGGTGAGGGGTTGGTGGGGGTTGATAGTGATGAACATGACGAAGCCGCTCATATCACGGAGAGTGCCACGATGCGGCTTGCTATGCACGAGAAGCGGCTAGGAAAATTGCAGGCTATCACCGCAGGAGCACTGATGCCCACAGAGATCGGCGACGTCGCTCATGCCGATATCGTGGTGGTCACTTGGGGGTCGAACTATGGGGTAGTGGAAGAGGCTTTGGAATTGGTTGGTCGGGAAGATATGGCTGCCCTTCATTTCCATCAGGTCTATCCGTTACCGGAAAAAGCCAAAAAATTCCTCTCAAAGAAAAAGATTGTGGTTATGGAAAATAACGCGACGGGACAGTTTGCGAATCTTTTGAAGCTGGAATACGGGGTGGCAATTTCCGAGAACATTCTCAAGTATGACGGCGACCCCTTCTCCGTTGAAGAAGTCGTGGCCAAACTAAAAGCGTGCGTATGATCGACAAGAAACTCTACGATATGCCGAAGGAGACAGACATGGCCTGGTGCCCGGGCTGTGGCAATTTCCCGATTGTTAATATCGTCAAAATGGCGCTGGCAGAACTGGATATCATGCCTCAGAATGTTGTTATCTGCTCCGGCATCGGCCAGGCCGCCAAGACCCCGCACTACCTCCGCGTCAACTACTTCAACGGTCTCCACGGACGAGCCTTGCCACCAGCTACGGCTATCAAGCTTGCTAATCCGGAACTGACGGTCATTGCGGAAAGTGGTGATGGCGATACCTACGGTGAGGGAGGGAACCACTTCATGCACACCATCAGGCGCAATCCTGATATCACCAATATCGTTCATAACAACATGGTCTATGGTTTGACCAAGGGTCAGGCTTCGCCAACCTCTGAAAAGGGGATGCAGACCCCGGTTCAAGTAGGAGGAGTCGTCATGGAGCCATTTAACCCGCTTACCACAGCCCTGTCACTGGGAGCGACGTTCGTGGCTCGGGTTTTTGCCGGTGATATCATGCAGTCCAAAGAAATCATCAAAGCCGCCATACAGCACAAGGGCTATGCTCTGGTAGATGTTTTCCAACCCTGCGTGGTGTTCAATAAGCAAAATACTTATCAGTGGTTCAAGCAGAACACCTACTACTTGGACGAGGCCCATGACAAGGCGGACAAATTGAAAGCGATTACCTTGGCTTTAGAGACACAGTCTATGCCGCTCGGCATCTTGTATCAAGAAACTGGCCGCCCAAGTTATGAGACATTGGTGCGGACCAATACTACGCCGCTTTATCAGCAGGAAGTTAATCAGCAGGTGCTGAAAGAACTAATAGAAAGTCATCGCTAAGACGAAATAAAAACTGCTCCAAGGAGGGCGGTTTTTTAATCGAGGCCGAGTTGGATCTTCGCTTCCTCCGTCATCTTTTCGGCGGTCCATGGGGGATCAAACGTGAGATCAATCTTGATGTCTTCGATCTCGTCAATTTCCATCACCCGGTCCTCGATCTCCTTTTGGATCTGGGCGAAGAGCGGGCAGCCGATAGTGGTCAGCGTCATGGTAATGAGACAGACGTGATTTTTGGAAACGCTGATATCATAGATGAGACCCAAGTCAACGATAGACACACCCAACTCTGGGTCCAGAAC
>JAUYFO010000054.1 GCA_030690925.1 Candidatus Moraniibacteriota bacterium | reverse complement strand
CCAGGGGAACTTCGGTTCTATGGACGGTGACAGTGCTGCCGCTTATCGCTATACCGAGGCTAAACTGAAAGCCATCGCCGAAGAAATGCTGGTGGATATCGATAAGAACACGGTGGACTTCATTCCGAACTTCGATGGGGTGCACGAAGAACCACTAGTCTTGCCAGCTAAGTTGCCACAACTTTTGCTTAATGGCACGGTGGGTATCGCAGTTGGTATGGCCACCAATATCCCACCGCACAATTTGAATGAATTGGTGGCTGGCATCTGCCACCTGATTGATCATCCAGAGGCGACGGTCGATGATCTGATGGAATTTATCAAGGGACCAGACTTCCCGACGGGCGGGATTATTTATAATACCAAGGATATTCGGGAGGCCTACGCTACCGGTAAAGGACCGATTATGGCCCGAGCCAAAGCAGAAATTGTTGAAAACAAATCAGGGCAATTCCAGATTATTGTGACCGAGATGACCTATGCGACCAACAAAGCGTCGCTTATCATGAAGATTGCTGAGTTGTATAAAGAAAATAAATTACCGGGTATCAAAGACCTGCGTGATGAGTCCGACAAAGATGGTGTGCGGGTGGTGGTGGACTTGAAGAAAGAAGCCTTTCCACAGAAAGTGCTTAACCAGCTCTACCAGATGACGGATCTGCAGAAGAATTTCAACGTTAATATGTTGGCGTTGGTAGATGGGGTAGATCCGCAGGTACTGACACTGAAGGCTATTTTGGAACACTACATCAAACATCGAGAAATTGTGGTAGTGCGACGGACGGAATATGACCTGAAGAAGGCAAAGGACCGAGCTCATATTTTGGAAGGACTGAAGATCGCCCTCGACCATATCGATGCGGTCATTGAAACGATTCGCAAGTCGCCGACTAAGGAGGAGGCCCATGCCAACTTAATGAAGAAATTTAAACTGTCCGATCTTCAGGCGACAGCTATTTTGGAAATGCGTTTGCAGACGCTGGCCGGATTGGAACGGAAGAAAATCGAGGATGAGCTGATTGAGAAATACAAGTTGATTACCTTTCTTGAAGACCTTTTGAAGCATCGCAAAAAAATATTGGCTCTAGTGAAAAGTGAACTTATTACCGTGAAAGAAACATTTGGTGACGAGCGCCGGACGAGGGTTATGAAAATGGGCGTCACCGAGTTTCGTCAGGAAGATTTGATTCCCAACGAAGAGGCGATTATCACCCTCACTGAGGACGGCTACATCAAGCGCATGAATCCCGGTGTCTACCGAGTTCAGAAACGCGGGGGTAAGGGAGTGATTGGAGCGACTACCAAGGAGGAGGACAAGATTGCCAAGGTGCTCCTGATTGATACCCATGATAATCTGATGTTCTTCACCGACTCTGGAAAAGTATTTCAGACCAAGGCCTACGAGATCCCTGAGTCGTCTCGGACGTCTAAGGGTCAGGCCATTGTCAATTTCTTGCAGCTTTCTTCCGAAGAAAAAATTACGGCTATTGTGGCTCTCAATAAGGGGAGCGATTATAAGTATTTGTTCATGGCCACTGAAAAGGGGACCATTAAGAAAACCAAATTAGAAGATTTGGAGAACGTGCGCCGCAGCGGACTCATTGTTATCAACCTAGAGAAGGGCGATACGTTGTGTTGGGTATCTGCCACGACGGGTAGTGATGAAGTGATGCTGACTACCAACGATGGCCAAGCTATTCGTTTCAAGGAATCTGATGTGCGTCCGATGGGACGTAGTGCCGCTGGCGTGCGGGGGATGAAATTAAAAAATGAAGATGTTTTGGTTGGTATGGATGTGGTGCTGAAGGGTGATAAGGATCTGGAACTCTTGATTCTGTCGCAGAACGGCTATGGCAAACGAAGTGCTCTCAAGTCCTACAAAGTGCAGAAGCGTGGGGGGTCTGGTATCAAGACTATGAAGGTGACACCAAAGACCGGTAAGTTGATTGGAGCCAAAGTGGTCTCAATGGCTAATATCGAAGACGACCTGATTCTCACCTCGTCCAAGGGCACCATTATCCGTATTCCATTCAAGAGTGTGCCGCTTTTGGGTCGGGTAACTCAGGGTGTACGAGTGATGAAGCCCCAGCCAGGGGATAGTGTGGCTGCATTTACCTTGCTCTAAATAAGAAAGATGTCATTTTTTCTATGGATTCTTTTGCAGCGCTACGACCAAGGAGAAAGACCCGGGTGGTCAATGTCGGAGGCGTGGCTATCGGAGGGGATAACCCTATTCGGGTACAGACCATGACCAACACTGATACCCTCGACATCGAGGCGACGGTAGCCCAGATCAGGGCCTGTGTGAAAGCTGGCGCGGAGCTTGTTCGTCTGACGACCCCCACCCCGAAACATGCCCAGGCACTTGGACCGATTCGGGAAGCATTACTTAAGGAGGAGATTGTGGTACCGCTTATCGCTGATGTCCATTTTCTGCCGGCGGCGGCGTTTGAGGCACTGAAGTGGGCGGACAAAGTGCGGCTCAATCCGGGGAATCTCTTCGATGGGAAGATTTTTCGAGAACTGACCTTCGACGATGCTAGTTATGCCAAAGAAATAGAACGCATCGAAGAAAGCCTTCTGCCATTTATAGCGGCAGTAAAGGCTTCCGGCAAGGCGCTGCGTATCGGCTGTAATCATGGGTCACTGTCTGATCGAGTGCTGTCGCGCTATGGTGATACGCCGCTGGGTATCGTGGAGTCGACGATGGAATACCTGCGGATTTTCAAGAAGCATGATTTTCACGACATTATCGTGGCTCTGAAGGCATCGAATCCGCTCATCATGATCGAAGCCAACCGTCTTCTCATCGCCACGATGGATCAAGAAGGGATGGATTACCCAATCCACCTAGGGGTGACAGAGGCGGGTAATGGTGAAGAGGGACGAGCTAAATCAACGCTCGGTATCGGGACACTGCTCATGGAGGGGATCGGGGATACCATCCGGGTGTCGCTCACCGAAGATCCTGTTAAAGAAATCCCAACCTGCTATGGAATTCTCCAGGCGACCCATCGGCGGATTACGAGAACAGAATTTATTTCTTGTCCTTCTTGTGGACGTACCCTCTTTGATATCGAGCCGGTCACCAATCTAATCAAAGAACGCATGGGACATCTCAAGGGTTTGCACATCGCTATCATGGGTTGCATTGTGAACGGTTTGGGCGAAATGGCGGACGCGGATTATGGGTACGTCGGTGGGGCTCATGGGCAAGTGAGTCTGTACCGTAAGAAAACGTTGGTGAAGCGGGGGGTACCAGAAAAAGAAGCAGTGGATGAACTGATTAGCCTGATCAAATCTGACGGTAAATGGGTTGACGTGAAGGTATGAAAAGCCACAAGAAAAAGCCACAGACTTGCCGAGAAGGGGAGTCCGTGGTACTTTAATAGGAGTAATATTTTTATCTAGCGTACGCTGGTGAGGAACGGGGTTACTCACGAACGTATTGCCGAACAAGGTTATGGCGTTGACCCACAAGCAAAAGGAGAAGGTGACGGGAGTAGTGAAGCGGCACGACAAGGATACGGGCTCTCCAGAGTATCAGGTGGCTAAGTTTACCGAAGAAATCAAGCGTCTGACGACGCATCTGAAGAAGAATAAGAAAGACTTTCATTCTCGCCGTGGACTGCTCAAGATGGTTTCCAAGCGCAAGAAGCTGCTTTCCTATCTGGAAAAGACCAATGAGAAAGCTCACAAGACACTGGTAAAAACACTGGGCCTTTAGGCCCTTTGTTTTTTTAGGAGGTTTTAAACAAGAAGATATTTTATAAACATATGGCCAAGTTTGCAGAACAACGAGTCGGGGTGTTCGTTGATATCCAGAACATGTACTACAGCGCCCGTGTGCTCTATAGTAAAAAGGTAAATTTCAAGAACGTTCTGCTTTCGGCAGCCAGTGAGCGAAAATTGATTCGGGCTATCGCTTACGGTATCAAGACGGTAGAAGCCACCGAAGAGAAGTTTTTCGAAGCTTTGGACAAGAGCGGTTATGAGGTAAAAACCAAAGACCTCCAGATTTTCCCGGATGGTTCCAAAAAAGGGGATTGGGACGTAGGCATTGCTATTGACGCTATCAAAATGGCACCGAAACTGGATGCTATTGTCATCGTTTCGGGGGATGGTGACTATACGTCACTGGTGGAGTATATCCAAAATACCAGTGGTTGCCGGGTGGAAGTAATGGCTTTCTCCGAATCAGCCTCAGCTAAGCTGATTGAGCAAGCTGACGACTTCACCAATCTCTCGGACAACAAGAAGCAGTTTCTAATCTAAAACAGAGAGAAATGAAAAAACAAGTCTGCCAGTCGGTGGACTTATTTTTTTCTTTGACAAAAATGGTAAAATAGGGTTAGAGTAGGGATAGTAGTTTAATTATTGTGTATCTGGAAGGCAGTGGTTAATAAGTACACGAGTGTGGCCTGGGGCCTCAGCCGCGTGTTTGTTAGCTTGTCTTCCGGACAAAAAGTCTATGGAAGAGCAGAAATGGTCTCTCCAGTTGGGGGGACGGGAGCTCGTCATTGGGACGGGGATGTTGGCCAAGCAGGCCAGTGGGGCAGTGACCGCCCGCTACGGGGATACCGTAGTATTGGCCACAGCGGTGATGACCAAGGAAATGTCCAAGATTACGGGCTATTTCCCTTTGATGGTGGATTACGAAGAGCGCTATTACGCTGCGGGGAAAATCAAGGGCTCACGCTTTATCAAGCGGGAAGGTCGTCCATCGGATGACGCTGTTTTGTCTGGACGCGCCGTTGACCGCACGGTGCGGCCGCTGTTTGATAGCCGCATGCGCAATGAAGTGCAGGTGATTGTGACGGTGCTGTCGATCGATGGTGAAAATGATCCGGATTTGGTAGCCATGATCGGCGCTTCTGCTGCTTTGGCTTTGTCGGATATTCCGTGGAACGGCCCGATTGGGGCGGTACGGGTAGGACTGGATGGGGACAATTTCGTCTTGAACCCGCTTTCTAATGAACGTCGCGATAGCGTTCTAGATCTGATGCTTTCTGGTACCAAAGACAAGATTAATATGATTGAGGCTGGGGCCAAGGAAATTACTGAAGAAAAAATGGCCGAGGCCTTTGAGTTCGGTTTTGAGGCGATTCAAAAGATTGCCACGTTTATCGAGACTAGTCAGAAAGAAGCTGGTAAAAAGAAACGTGAGGCAGCCATGCTCCGTGGTTCGGACGAGTTTGAGGCTGATATCCGGAAAGTGGCCGAGAAATCTGGTTTGGCCGAGGCTCTTTACCTTCTCCCCAAGCATGCCACTGAAGCCAAAGTGGCCGAGATCAACAAAGAGATTGCTGCGTATGCTGGCGAAAAGTATCCGGAACAAAAAAACCTTTCAGAATTGTTATCACTCATCACTGACGAAGTGGCTGACGAAGCGGTGCATAAGAATATTCTTGAAAAAGAAGCGCGGCCTGATGGGCGCAAACTGACGGAAATTCGTCCTATCTGGTGTAAGGTGGGTATCCTCCCGCGCACCCACGGCACAGGACTGTTCACTCGTGGCGAAACGCAGGCGCTCACGATTACTACGCTCGGTGCCCCAGGGGACGAGATGGTAGTAGACACCATGCAGACGGATGAGAAGAAACGCTACATGCATTTCTATAATTTTCCACCATATTCCGTGGGTGAGGTGAAACCAATGCGCGGCCCAGGCCGCCGGGAGGTCGGTCATGGTGCTTTGGCAGAAAAGGCTTTGCTCCCAGTACTCCCAAGCAAGGAAGATTTTCCCTACACGATTTTGTTGGTATCGGAAGTGCTGGAGTCCAACGGTTCGTCTTCTATGGCCTCCACCTGTGGTTCGACGCTGTCACTGATGGATGCCGGGGTACCGATCAAGAAACCGGTAGCTGGTATCGCCATGGGGGTGATTACCGGAAAAGATGGTTCGTATAAGGTGCTGTCTGACATTCAAGGGTTGGAAGATCACTACGGTGATATGGACTTTAAAGTGGCGGGAACCAAGGATGGTATCACTGCTATGCAGATGGACGTCAAGATTGATGGTTTGACACCGGCCGTACTGAAAATTGCTATTGTTCAGGCCAAGGAAGGTCGCATGTTTATCATGGGTAAGATGCTCGAAACCATGCCGGCAGTACGGACGACTATGTCTCCGTATGCTCCGCGGATTATTACCCTTCATATCAATCCCGAGAAGATTCGTGACGTCATTGGCCCAGGAGGCAAAATGATCAATCAGATTATTGATGAAACGGGTGTAGCGATTGATATTGAGGATGATGGCTCGGTGTTTATCACTTCGACTGATGAGATTAGCGCTCAAAAGGCCGTCGAATGGGTAAAGAATATTACCCGTGAGGTGAAAGCGGGAGAGTTGTTTCAAGCTCGTATCACGCGGCTGATGAACTTCGGAGCTTTTGCTGAGGTATTGCCTAACCAAGAAGGACTGATTCATATTTCCGAGTTTTCCGATGAGCGCGTGGAAAATGTCGAGGATGTAGTGAAAGTTGGTGATGTCATCCCGGTGATTGTTAAGGAAATTGATAGCCAAGGTCGAATTAATCTTTCGCACAAGGCCGCCAAGCGTCGTATCGAACAAGAAGGAGTGTAACGCTCCTACCGGAGAATACATTTTTCTTGTATACTAAGAGAGGTCTACATCCTCTCTTTTGTTTTTCTTCTCACATACTATGGCAGCGTTTCTTTCTGATAAAACAAGCACCAGTACCGGAAGTGTCCCGTCGGAGATTCTGGCAGCGGTAAGTGTCATGGGTGATGTTCCTAAAGCAGTTTTTGCGAGCAAGGATACGGCTCGATGGGGGGCAGTTTCTGCGCCAGGAACAGCCAAATCATCAGTAATGGCTCCGCCAGCCGCGCCTGTAACCAAAAGTCCTTTTTTGGGAGAAACAAAAGAGGAGGCCGCCGCCGCAGGAACACGACCGGTCAAGATACCACCCATGGCCCCTATTTTTCCTCCTGCACCCGGAGATAAGCCAGTTTTTGGTGGTAATGCCTACTCCGGAATCCGCGAGACACCAGCCATGACCGCCAAACAGGAGTCACCCATGATGATGTATATTATTTTTGGGGTGCTGCTACTGCTTGTTATTGCTGGTGGTGGGGTAGCCTGGTATTTCTTACGTTATGTGCCAGCCCACAGTGTTGTTGCTGACCCAGTTCCCATCGCCCCCCCACCGTCCATGGAAGTGCCAGTGGCTATCGAGCCCCCCTATGCTTTGGATAAGCCCAATTACCTCTCCATTGATGTTGAAACTATTACGACGCAGGAATTTCAGAAGATATTGCAAGCAGCAAGCGCACGGATGAAAACTGCCAATATGGTTAAGCCGGTAGAATTTTTGATCACTGATAAGAATAATAATCCACTGGCACTCAGTCGTTTCGTCTACCTGATGGGACTTAGCCTCCCGGAACCGCTCATGACCAAGCTTGAAGATGATTTCTCGGTTTTTGCCCACAATGACAAGGGCAAGGCCACTTTGGGTTTGAGATTGGTCTTTACTGATGCCTTGGTTGGTGGAGTGGTAGTAAAGCAGAGAGAAGTGACGCTTCCTATGATGTTCCGGCCCCTCCTTTATGTTGGTGTGACGGTGCCACAGAAAGTACTGTTCCGTTCCGGTGTTTACAACGGAGAGACGGTTCGTTTTGTGAATCTTGATGGCACGGAAAGTGTTTCCTTTGACTATGTTCTTCGTGAGAATACGTGGTTTATCGGGACGACCAAGGATACGTTACGGGTTATTCTTGATATCAAGCGCTAAGTGAGGCTGTA
>JAUYFO010000034.1 GCA_030690925.1 Candidatus Moraniibacteriota bacterium | reverse complement strand
CATTTATCGGATATCGGAAAACAGACTCAGTTTTGGAAGCACTCATCTTGGAGACCAACCTCATCAAGGCCGAGCAGCCGCCGTATAATACCGATGCCAAAGACGATAAGAGCTATAACCACGTCGTCATCACCAAAGAGTCGTTTCCTCGAGTGCTCATCGTGCGTGGTCGTGACATCGAACAGAAAAAGTTTACCGAGCCGGTGAAATATCTTTTTGGTCCATTCCCGTCTGGTGGGGGATTGCGTGAGGCAGTGAAGATTGTGCGTAAACTTTTTCCTTTCCGGGATAAATGTGTTCCTTATGAGGAGCTGCCTCCTGTGCGACAGGCGAAAGCGAAGCGATGTTTTTCAGCCCAAATCGGACTGTGTCCGGGGGTGTGTACTGGGAGGATGTCGGCCCGAGAGTACGGTCGGATCATTAACCATACCCGTTTGTTTTTTGAAGGGCACAAACATACGCTGGTCGCGCAATTGAAGCGAGAGATGAAAACAGCGGCCAAAGAGCGGCACTTTGAAGTAGCGGGCGAGATCAAGAAGACGCTGTTCGCACTGCAGCACATACAGGATATGGCGCTTATCAAAGACGACCTACGAGAACGACATGCTCACCGCATCGAGGCCTATGATGTGGCGCACCTTGGAGGATTATCAAGCGTTGGGGTGATGATAGTGGTGGAGGAGAGTCGTCCGAACAAGAGTGAATACCGGAAATTTATTCTCAAAGAGAAGCATGGTGGTAATGACCTTTCAGCGCTCGCAGAAACCCTGACCCGGCGTTTGAAACATGCTGAGTGGCTATTGCCGGAGATAATTGTTGTTGATGGGGCCAGACTACAGTATGGAGTAGCGGAGCGGGTGCTTCGCGAGATTGGAATCACTATCCCCATCGTCGGCGTGGTCAAAGATACCCGTCATCAGCCAGAACGCTTGATCGGTCCCGAAGCACTCATTAGCCGTTTCGAAAAAGAAATTTTGCTCGCCAACAGCGAAGCCCATCGCTTCGCCCTGACCTTTCACCGCAAGCGTCGAGGAAAAGAGTTTTTGGTGGAAAGATAGGAATATACAGCAACTGGACAGCCGCTTGAAAAGCTGATAACATGGGAAACAATTGTGTCTCTTTTCTCATCTATGATCATGCGCTATGGGGGCAAAAAAATCGGTGATTGAAATTCGGGGAGCGCGCGTCAATAATTTGAAGAATATTGATGTCGATATCCCCCGCGGGGCACTGGTGGTCATTACCGGGCTGTCTGGTTCAGGAAAATCTTCTTTGGCTTTTGATACTCTGTTTGCGGAAGCCAATCGGCGTTATGTCGAATCGCTTTCTTCGTATGCGCGTAACTTTCTCGATGGTTTCGATAAGCCGGATGTCGATGCTATCCGTAACCTTTCCCCGGCCATCTCTATCGATCAGAAGAGTGTGTCGCGGAGCCCGCGTTCCACCGTTGGTACCATGACCGAGGTCTATGACTACCTGCGCATTCTCTACGCCAAGCTAGGAGTGCCGCACTGTCCTCTTTGTGGCAAGGTGCTGTCACGCAAGAGCGTACGGGAAATCCTCGACGAGATCCTGGCTATTCCAGAGAGTATCCCGCTCATGTTTTTGGCGGAGAGCACTCAACTGGTAGGACGGACCGAAAAGGAGGCCTTGGGCATGATTAACGCTTGGGGCTATGTCCGGGTGCGTTTTCACGGGGAGATCATCGCTCTGGCGGAAGCTCTGGAACGGGCGTCGGCCGTCGAGAGTTCCGCAATCGGCATCGTTATTGATCGTTTGATATTGGATCTCGGCCGTCCCGACAAGGAGCGTATCATCGATGATATCCAGACTGCTTTTCGAGTGGGTCAGGGGACATTTGTTCTACGTCTCAACGGTATGGGGGAAGAGCACGTGTACAACGCCGAGTACCGCTGTGAAACCTGTGACATTCATCTGCCAGAATTCACGCCTAGTCATTTTTCTTTCAATAATCCCGAGGGAGCCTGTGAGAGGTGTGCGGGCCTGGGAGTCACCCTCGAATTTGATCCGAGCTTGGTGGTACCTAACAAAAACCTGTCGCTTTCCGAAGGCGCTATTCGTCCGTGGAGTAAGATGAACAGTGACCGTCACGCCAGGAGCGGGCCGATGCAATTTCTTCGTGATTGCGCTAAGCGGGAACGCTTTTCTCTGGATACTCCACTTGCGAAACTCTCGACCAAGCATTTCGATACCATCTTGTATGGCGAGAAGAACAAGAACCAGCATTGTTTCCCTGGCGTCATTGCTCTGCTCGAGCAGAAGTATCGCGAGACCAAGTCAGACCACTTACGGGTCGAAATCGAGACCTACATGCAGGTCAAGCTCTGTCCACTGTGTCTGGGACAGCGTTTGAAGCAGTCCAGTCTGGCAGTCAAGATCGACGGCCGGTCGATTAATGATTTGGTGCGGCAGAGTACCGAAAATTTCCTGGCGCTACTGAAGCCGCTACGCGAGACACTCTTGCGAACCGGCGAGAAGGGTATGATTGACCCGTTGTTTCGGGAGATGCAAACTCGTTTGGCAGCAGTGGAAAAAGTCGGGCTGGGATATCTAGAGTTGGCCCGGGGAGCCGATACGCTCTCTGGTGGCGAGGCGCAGCGCATTCGTTTGTCAGTACAGATGAAATCTGGTCTTTCGGGCATCATCTATGTTCTTGACGAGCCTTCGGTAGGACTTCACAGTCGTGATACCGAGAGGCTGATTCATGCCCTAGAAGACCTGCGTACCGCCAACAACTCGCTCGTTATCGTGGAACATGATGTGGCTATCATGAAGCACGCTGATTATATTATCGACATGGGTCCGGGAGCAGGCACCGAAGGGGGAGAGGTGATTTTTGCCGGGACACCGGAGAAACTACTCCGTTCCAAATTGCTTACCGGAGAGTATCTCTCAGGTAAACGGAAGGTTTCGCTCAAGGAGAAGAAGCGTAAGGTAGGGAGTGATGCCATTACTATCACCGGTGCCAGCGAACACAATCTCAAGCAGATTGACGTCAAGATTCCGCTCGGGGTGTTGGTGGCGGTGTCTGGTGTCTCCGGTTCGGGTAAGTCGTCGCTGGTCCATGGTATTCTTTCTCGGGCTTTGTCCAAACATTTCTACCATGCCAAGGCGGTCCCCGGGGCTCACAAAAAAATGGAAGGGCTGTCTAATATCGACAAAGTTATTACCGTGACTCAGGACCCGATTGGTCGGACGCCGCGCTCCAATGCTGCCACTTATACCGGTGTCTTCAGTCTCATTCGTGACCTGTTTGCGGCGACAGCCGAGGCCGGACGTGAGAAGTATTCGGCCAGCCATTTCAGTTTCAATATGCGGGGTGGTCGGTGCGAAACTTGCCAGGGTGGTGGACTGAAGAAGATTGAGATGTATCTCTTACCGGATGTCTATGTGCCTTGTGAAGTGTGCCGCGGTACTCGCTATAATCAGAAAACTTTGGCGATTGAATACCGAGGTGAGAATATTGCTAGCGTGCTCCGTATGACGGTAACCGAAGCCCGTAGCTTCTTCCTGGATCAGCCAATGATCGAGGAAAAACTGCGGGTACTGGAAGAAGTCGGTTTGGGGTACCTGGTCTTGGGCCAGAGCGCTACCAATCTCTCTGGTGGTGAGGCGCAGCGGATCAAGCTGGCCACCGAGCTGGCGCGTAAATCAACCGGCAAGACTCTTTATATTCTGGATGAACCGACCATCGGTCTGCACTTTGAGGACGTGCGGCGGCTCCTGGAAGTCCTAGAAGCCTTGGTGGACAAGGGTAATACCGTGCTGGTAGTGGAACATAACCTTGATGTCATCACTTCCGCCGACTGGGTGCTCGAGCTTGGGCCAGAAGGAGGAGAGAGGGGTGGCGAGCTTATCTATGCCGGGCCACCGGAAAAACTGAAGAACTGTAAAAGGAGTTTCACGGCGCAATACCTCTAAAAGAATTTTCAATTTTCAATTCACAATTTACAAGTAATGATGCAATTTTTTAAATTTGAAAATTAAATCATTGGATATTGATTGAAAATTAGAAATTAGAAATTGAAAATTATCTCATGAGTTATCGGTTGGGGAAAAATATCGTGGCGACAGTGACGTACTATGATGTCATGGATTTTCCTCTGACTGCTTTTGAGATCTGGAAGCATCTTTTGGAACACAATCGGGATAATCATCTGCTGACAGAGGCTGTCACGCTCGGTGCGGTGTGGAGGGTTTTACTTTCTGGTCAACTGGCGAGCAAGATTGTGGAAAAAAACGGGTTCTATTTTCTC
>JAUYFO010000053.1 GCA_030690925.1 Candidatus Moraniibacteriota bacterium | reverse complement strand
TTGGTATGATAACGAATGGGGTTATTCTAATCGTTTGGTAGAGATGGCCCAGTTGGTATAAGTTGTGAAAGGTCTATGGCAAAAAAAATACAATATAGTGAGCGGCTCGGTGAGATCGCCGATACCAAAATTGGGATACTGGCTGATGATCAGGTACTCAAGCTTTTGGCTGAGCGTAAGCAACTGGAGGGACTGCGGGATCAGTATGAACAGGCGCAACAAGAGCGGGCAGCGTTGACCGCAGCCGAAAGGGAAAAAGCGCATCTCGAAGAGGAGCTCGAGCATCTGAACACTCTCATTTCTCCCGACAAGCCCGACGAGGAATTATTTCATCTTATTGAAGATCGTAAAGTACTGGGAGTTAAGTTAGAATCGGCAGCACAGGCCTTGGCTGGTTTCAAAAAAGGTGATCAGGCAGTTGGGTTGCTCAGTTCTGTTGTCGAAGAAGCGGCTGTTCTGCTCGTGTCACCAGCTACCAAACCCACTACAGAAAAGGTCATAAGACCTGCTTTGGCGGTGTCGGAAATACCATCAGTCTTAGAGGAAACTCCAAAAAAAATGCTACAGGGCTCTGTGGAAGATACGTTTGGTAGGGAAAAAATCGGAGAGGGGGGGCTGGAATTGGGAAGTGCGCTTGCCACGTATCTGGAGCAGATTAGAAACGATATCAGTTCGATTGGGAAGATCCTTGACGGATTACCAGAAGGAGCGAGTAAGAACAAGACCTTCATGCTCGAGGTAGCCAAGATCGACCCAGCTTATGCTATGCACTATGCCAACAAGGATGTACTCAAAACAAACGAGGACTTCAATCTGGCGGTGGTCACCATGAAAAACGAGCGTCAGTCAGGCAGTGTGTTGGCGGAGATGTTGCCAGAAGCGCGAACTGGGAAAGTGGTGTTGGTCGCCGTGAAGCAGGATTATCGTAACGTGCGTTTTGTTCTCCCACAGATGCCGGAATATGATGAGATTATGGAAAAAGCCAAGAAAATGACTCTCGATAAGGTCAAGGAAATGAAGGACAGTATCGATGCTCTGAGCCTGATTCCCAAGGTGCTGCAGAAGGATGCAACCTTCATGAAAAAAGTTGCTGAAATCGCTCCTGTAGCCTAAATCGTGCTACCAAAAACCAACAGCGCCCATTATGTACGATATTCTCATAAAAAATGGCACCATCATCGATGGCAGCGGCCGACCGATGTACCGGGCCGACGTTGCTGTGAGCGAAGATACCATTGTGGCTTTGGGTGATCTCAGGCATGCCCGAGCCGAAACGGAAATTGATGCCACCGGCCAGTACGTGACCCCTGGTTTTGTCGATGTCAACAACCACTCTGACACCTACTGGCAGCTCCTGGCTGATCCAGTACTTGAGAGTATGCTCCGTCAGGGGGTGACGACGATTATCGGTGGTAACTCGGGATCTTCTTTGGCGCCACTGACTGACCCGAGCGTCATCCGTTCCATTCAGAAGTGGACCGATGTGGAACGTATCAATTTCAACTGGTTGTCGATGAGTGACTTCCTTAAGGAAGTGGAACGGCGTCAACCGGGGGTGAATTTTGCGACGTTGGTTGGCCACGGGACGCTGCGACGGGGAGCTATGAAGGACGAAACCCGGACAATTACGCCCGATGAGATTGCTATCATGCAGCGTTTTTTGAAATTGGGATTGAAGGAAGGAGCGATTGGCCTCTCGACGGGCCTGAAGTATACCCACGCGCGTGGGGCTGGCACCCGTGAATTAATTGCTCTGACCAAGACAGCGGTAGCGATGGGTGGCATCTACGCTACCTATGTTCGCGATGAGGAGGAGAATCTGGTCAGGGCTGTGGAGGAGGCACTCATGGTAGCCCGTGAGGCCCAGGCACCGATCCACATCTCTCATCTGAAAGCCGTGGGAGAAAAAAACTGGCACCTGATGGATGAGGTTTTCAATCTGATTGATACGGCGGCGCTCAATGATATCGCCGTGACGTTTGATGTTTACCCCTACACTTCGACTGGGTCGGTGCTCTATACCCTTTTGCCGGAATGGGTGACCCAGGATGGCCGGAAAATGATGATTGAGCGGTTGAAAGATCGCCAAACCTACCTGTCAGTCTTGCGTGATATGAACAAGGAGACTATCGATTACTCACAGGTTGTCATTTCGGTATCGACTCTGTCGAAAATGCTGTCCCGGCGGCGGATTTCCGAGATCGCCACGCTGCAAGGTAAATCGCCCCAAGAAGTAGTATTGGATCTTTTGGTAGCCAGTGATGGCCGCGCTATCGTGATTATGGAAGTCCTCTCTGAGAGGAATGTCCTGAAGGCTATCCAGCACCCGTTTTCTATCATTTCCAGCAATGGAGTGGGTTATGATTTGGAACACGCCAAGACTGGGGACTTGGTACACCCGCGCAACTTTGGTACTTTTCCTAAGGTCTTCGCTGAATATGTCAGACGTCAGAAGGCGCTTTCTTGGGAAGAAGCAGTCCACAAGATGACGGGCAAGCCGGCGTTCAAGTTTCAGTTAGAAAAACGGGGTATTATCCAGGAGGGTTACTTCGCTGATTTGGTCATTTTCAATCCAGAGACGATTGAGGATACATCGACTATGGAAGAACCGTATCAGTATCCGGTCGGTATTTCTCATGTGGTACTGAATGGCAATATCGCTGTCGCCAAAGAAGGACTCGGGGCCAAGCGCTTCGGTCGGGTCTTGCGTCAGAAAAAGAATTTTTTTGGCTGGTAGCAGATCCCATCCCGTAGAACAGTATTTGTTTAGATGAGTGAGGGGGGTGACAGATCGTCTCCGGTGTGAGACGATAGAGCTTGCTTTTAAGTACATACCTGCTATGGCGACAGAATCACTTTTTCAAAACAAGCGCGTGACCGTTTTTGGTCTGGGTCAAAATATGGGGGGCGTTGGTACGGTCATCTATCTTGCGGAGCATGGGGCACGTGAGATCATTGTCACCGACACCAAAACCAGGGAAGAGCTGGCCGCTCCTTTGGCTAAGCTGACGAGCTACAAAAATATTACCTATGTTTTGGGGCAACATCGCCCGGAGGATTTCACTCGGGTAGACATGGTGATCAAGAACCCGGCCATTCCCTGGACCAATGAGTATGTGAAATTGGCTGAGGCACATCATATTCCTGTCGAAATGGATTCGAG
>JAUYFO010000049.1 GCA_030690925.1 Candidatus Moraniibacteriota bacterium | reverse complement strand
GGGGATATCATCGTGGCTTCTGTGAAGTCAGCCGAACCGCGAGGGATCGTGAAAAAGGGCGAGAAGGTCAAAGCAGTGATTGTTCGGCAGGCCAAGGAGTATCGGCGCAAAGACAATTCCTACATCCGTTTCGATGAGAACGCTGCCGTCATTCTCGATACCAACCTGAAAGATCCCAAGGGCACTCGTATTTTCGGCCCTGTGGCTCGGGAACTTCGTGAGAAGGGCTTTTCCAAGATCGTGTCACTTGCCCCGGAAGTTCTGTAACGTAAACAGTTTCAATACTATGAAAATCAAGAAGGGTGACAAAGTACAGATTATTACTGGTAAGGACCGCGGTTCGCAGGGCGAAGTTCTCTTTGTGTTGCCCGTGTCCGAACGCGTGGTGGTCAAGGGCCTCAATCTCATGAAGCGTCACATCAAGCCAAAACGTGATGGGGTTAAGGGCGAGATCATTTCCAAAGAAGCATCACTTCATATCTCAAACGTTATGCTGGTCTGTCCGCACACAGGGAAACCAACCCGGATTGGTTATAAAATCGAAGGGGGAGAGAAGTTCCGCATCAGTAAACAGTCTGGCAAGGCGCTCTAGGTTCAAAGAATACACTATGAAAACTCCATCAGTGAAGACAATCTACACCGAAAAGGCCCGCCCGCTTCTTCAGAAAGAGTTGGGGATCAAGAATCCTATGGCCCTGCCAAAGATCGCTAAAGTCGTGATCAATGTTGGTATTGGTAAGGTTTTGAAAGACCAAAAACGGGTTGATGAAGTAATCTCTTCTTTGGAGAAGATTACTGGCCAGAAAATGCTCCTGACCAAAGCGCGCAAAGCTATTGCTGGTTTCAAAATTCGTGAGGATTTGGAAATTGGGGCTCGGACCACACTTCATGGCAAGCGTATGTGGGACTTCCTGGACCGTCTATTCATGGTTGCTCTGCCTCGTGTTCGTGACTTTCAGGGTGTACCACAAACAGCTGTGGATCATAGTGGTAACCTCAACCTGGGGATTAAGGATCATACGATTTTTGCTGAAATCGTTCCGGAAAAAGTGCAGCATATCTTTGGTTTTCAGGTGAATGTGGTAACGACTTCAAAAAATGACACCGAAGGAAAGGTATTGTTCCGTGGTTTGGGCCTACCATTCCGCGAAAGTGACCCTAACGATAAATAAAGTACTATGGCTAAGACATCTACCCAAGCGAGAGCACTCAAGACTCCGAAATTCTCCACCCGTATTGTGAGACGGTGTTGGAAGTGCGGTCGGAAGCGAGGATATTTGCGTCGATACGATGTGTGCCGTATTTGCTTCCGTGAGCTGGCCTCTAATGGTCAGATTCCCGGGGTGAAGAAGGCCTCCTGGTAGTTAAAGGGCTATAAGCTAAAGCGAGAAAAGAACTATGCTTGATCCAATTGCAGACATGTTAACCAGAATTCGTAACGCTCAGGCCGCTGGTCATGCGCGGGTTGTTTTGCCTGCCTCGAAATTGAAGCATGTGATTGCTTCGATTTTGGAACGCGAAGGATTTGTGGCACGTGTTGAAAAGCAGCAGAGTGAAGACAAAAAGGAAACATTGTGCGTTTGGCTCAAGTATCGCGATGTCTCTTTGACCAAGAAGGAGCCGGCTATCCGGGAAATCACACGGGTTTCCAAGCAGGGTTGTCGTATCTATGTCAAAAGCCACGATGTGGAGAAGGTGAAGAACGGTTATGGTATCGCTATCCTTTCCACCTCGCAGGGCGTGATGACTGGTGGCGAAGCCTACGGGCGTGGTTTGGGAGGGGAGTACTTGTGTAAAGTGTGGTAGTCGTTTAGAGAAATATCCTTATGAGTAGAATTGGAAAAAAACCAGTAGTGATCCCAGACAGCGTCGAGGTCAGTTTTGATAAGAATGTGGTCATCGTTAAGGGCCCCAAGGGTGAGCTTCGTTTTTCCCATCGTCGGGAAGTGAAGGTGGCACTCGAAGAGGGGATGGTCCATGTTACCAAAGTGGGGACTACCAAGAAGGCTCAGGCCCTCTGGGGGACCAGCGCCAAAGCCATTGCCAACATGATCGCTGGCGTGACGGCCGGTTTTGAGAAAGCCCTGGAACTGAACGGGGTTGGTTATCGTATGAACTTGCAGGGCAAGAAACTGGGACTGGCCCTGGGATTCTCTCATCCAGTGGATATGATGTTGCCAGATGGTATTACTGCTGCGGTAGAAGGCAACGTACTGAAAGTGATGGGAATGGACAAGCAACAGGTAGGCGAGTTTACCGCCATTGTTCGCAAGCTGAAACCAGTGGAGCCGTACAAGGGAAAAGGGTTTCGCTATGTCGGTGAAATCGTGCGGCGTAAGGAAGGCAAGAAGACAGCCGCCTAAAGCTATAAGCTAACTCTATGCTCAAGAAAGAAGTAAAAAAGGTGAAGCGGTTCGGGCGCAAGCGTCGTATCCGCGCCAAGATTTCTGGCACCGGCGAGTGTCCGCGTATTTCTGTTTTCCGGAGTTTGCGGAGTCTCTCTGTTCAGGCTATTGATGATACGACCGGCAAGACCGTGACCCATGCCAAGCTCTCTGATTTGGGAAAGAATCCAAAAAACACCGTAGCCAGCGCTGAAGCCATTGGCAAACTACTCTCCGCTCATCTGGGTAAGTTGGGTATTGAGAGAGCCATTTTTGATCGTTCGGGGTATCGCTATCACGGCAAGGTCAAAGCGGTAGCAGAAGCACTCCGTATCGGGGGCATTCAAATCTAGTAATCATAAGTGATTGGTACACTAAACGTATGGCAAAGCCAGGGAAAAAAATGACACGACGGGAGAAACCGGAGTTTGATCAGAAACTGCTCAATTTGGCGCGCGTCACACGTGTGGTCAAGGGTGGGCGTCGTTTCCGTTTTCGAGCTACGCTGGTCATTGGCAATCGCAAGGGGAAAGTGGGCGTGGGTGTGGCCAAGGGATCGGACGTTTCTGATGCTATCAAGAAGGCCTACAATGATGCCAAGAAAAACATGATTACAGTGGAACTGATTAACGGTACCCTGACTCATGATATTTCTGCCAAACTGGGCAGCGCCAAAGTGTTACTCAAGCCGGCTTCGCTCGGACGGGGAATCATTGCTGGTGGAGCGGTGCGCTCCGTAGTGGACTTACTCGGAGTGAAGGATGTAGTTTCTAAGTCGCTTGGAGCCTCTAATCCTCTGAACGTGGCTCGTGCCACCGTGAAGGCTCTGCTCCAACTGAAGGCCCCTCGGGTACCAAAAGTGGCATCCGAAGATGCCATCCCGAACGTAGTCGAGGTGACCACTAAGGAAGCAGCCCCCGTTGTCACAGTCATCGCCTAGTCTCTGTTTTTAATGCACGTATATGCAAATTCACGAACTGAAAGTAGCCAAGAGAAAAATGCGCAAGCGCATCGGCCGTGGTGGTAAGACCGGCACGACAGCGGGTCGTGGTTCCAATGGACAGAAGTCACGTTCGGGAGCCTCTGTTGACCCTTTGTTTGAAGGTGGTCGCTCGACTCTTTTGGAACGGATGAAAAAAGTTCGTGGTTTCAAATCAATTCATGCCAAGAAGCACACCGTGACTTTGGCCGCCCTGGAGCGTGTCTTGTCTGATGGTGATGTGGTGACTCGCGCCCTGTTGATCAAAAAGCGCTTGGTTAGCAAAAAGGCCCTGCTCGAAGGAGTAAAGATTTTGGCTACGGGGGCGCTCTCCAAAAAACTCTCTTTGGGAGCTGATGTTCTGGCTTCCGAGGGTGCCAAGAGGGCCTTCACGGCCTAGCAGCGGATCCTGGGTCAAGTATCCAGAGGGGCAACAAGATTCAAAGTTGTCCTCAGATGCGGTATACTAAACCGTAGGCACTACCCATGAACGAAACCTTTTTCAATATTTTCAGAGTGCGGGAGCTGCGGAACAAGATTCTGTTTATTCTTGCTCTGTTGGTGGTGTATCGCCTCATTGCCAATATCCCTCTTCCTGGAGTGGATGTTTTGGCTTTGAAACGACTTTTCGAACAGAACGCTTTCTTGGGATTACTCAATATCTTTTCCGGCGGTGGATTGTCAAATATTTCCATTGTACTGTTGGGGGTGGCGCCGTATATTACGGCCTCTATTATCATGCAGCTGTTGACGACTTTGGTGCCATCGTTGGAACGGCTATACAAAGAAGAAGGTGAGCAGGGTCGCCAGAAATTCAATATGTGGACCCGCTGGCTTACCGTACCATTGGCAGCACTGCAGTCGTTCAGTATGCTCTCGCTTCTGCGTTCCCAGAACATTTTGGGGAGTATGGATACCGGCACGATGGTTATCATTATTGTTAGTGCTACGGCCGGTACAATCTTCCTGATGTGGCTGGGCGAACTCATTACCGAGAAGGGTTTAGGCAATGGCGTTTCTATGATTATTTTTGCTGGTATCGTTTCGAGCTTGCCCACGTCGTTTTCACGTTTCATCTCGACTTGGGATCCGTCGCAGATTTTCACCTACCTGATCTTTGCAGCGTTGGCTGCGGTCACGGTAGCTGGGGTCATATTTATCAATGAGGGCCAGCGCACCGTGCCGGTGGCCTACGCTAAGCGGGTACGCGGCGCCCAGGTCTATGGTGGTTCGGCTACGCATCTGCCGCTTAAGGTCAATCAGGCCGGGGTCATCCCGATTATTTTTGCCGTGTCTATTATTCTCATCCCTACCATGGTAGCTAACTTTTTGGCGCAGAGTGGCAGCATTAAAATAGCCAGTATTGCGGTCAAGGTCAGCGCTTTTCTCCAGGATCAGTGGGTTTATGGCATTGCCTACTTCGTACTGGTTGTCCTCTTCACTTATTTCTACACCGCTGTAGTTTTTGATCCAGTCAAGATTTCTGAGAACCTCCAGAAACAAGGCGGCTATATTCCGGGCATTCGTCCCGGTGCCACGACCGCTGACTATCTCTACCATATCATCAATCGTATCACTCTGGCCGGTTCCCTGTTCCTTGGCGCTATCGCTGTATTACCGTTCGTGGTGCAGGGTATGACCGGAATTCAGGCCTTCTCACTTGGTGGTGTCAGTGTTCTGATTGTAGTTTCGGTGGTACTTGAAACGGTCAAACATATTCAGAGCCAACTTACTATGCGCAGCTACGAATCCTTCTAGTTTTGGAAAACACAGTCTTCAAAACACAAAAACCAAACAAAACACAACTTTCAAAATATGATACCAAACATACAGGAAACGGGGTTTTGTTTTGGAAATTGGAAACTGTGCTTTGTTTGTAATTTGTGCTCTGGGCTTTGAGCTTTAACTTCACGAAGATGCCATTGAAAGACACCTACATCTTACTTGGTTCAGCTGGGAGCGGTAAGAGTACCCAGGCCGAGCTGCTCAAAAGTTCGCTTCATTTGGCTCATATCGATATCGGTTCCGAACTGCGGGCGGTAGCCGCTCATGATACGCCGCTCGGTCGGCAGGTCAACGACATCATCAATATCAAACACGAGTTTGTGCCAGATGATGTAGTCTTCGCAGTGCTTTCTGACGCGGTTCATTCCGTGCCGGAAACAGTCGGATTGTTGATTGATGGTATCCCAAGGCGCGCGAGCCAGATTGCCAAGGTTCTCGAGGTACTGGAAGCAACGGGGCGTTCGCTTAACAGAGTGATTTTCATTGATGTTCCGGCAGCCGTTTCGGTAGAGCGCATTTCCAAGCGCTATGCCTGTCAGAGTTGCAAGCGTACCTATATCCTGGGTAAGAACCTGATCACAAGCGACGCCCCCTGCCGTTACTGCGGAGGGAAAATTGTACAGCGAGCTGATGATACCGAAGAAGGGGTGCGCAAGCGCCATGAGATTTTTCAGGAAGAAACGCTGCCGGTGGTGCAGTATTTTGAGGGTACCGGGCAATTGCTTCGAGTGGGTGGCAATCAAGAAACCTACAAAGTTTTTAAGTATATACTCGAGCATGTCCGCCCCGACTAAGTATGGCCAAAAATTGGATTAAAACAGAGGAGGAAATTGGGAGGTTGCGGGAATCCGGTAAGCGTCTGGCTTTGGTATTGGAAGAAGTGATGGCAGCTGTGCGACCAGGGATGACCACACTCGAGGTTGATGTGTTGTCCGAGAAACTGATCCGGGCTGCTGGAGGCATCCCTATTTTTAAAGGTTACAACGCTGGGTCAGGGCGACCCTTTCCGGCCAGTTTATGTGTGTCACTTAATAACGAAGTGGTGCACGGTATCCCGCGCGAGGAGCGGGTGATCAAGGAGGGTGACTTACTGAAGCTTGATATCGGGATGCGTCTTGAGGGGATGGTGAGCGATATGGCTCGGACCATGGCTATTGGCAACATCTCGGCCGAAGCACAGAAGCTTTTGGATGTGACGCAAGAGAGTCTGGTGCGTGGTATCGCCGCTATGCGTCCGGGGGTGTTGGTATCTGCTTATGCCCGAGCCGTGCAAGATTTTGTACAAGCAAATGGTTTTTCAGTGGTGCGTGATTTGGTAGGACATGGCGTGGGACACGAATTGCACGAAGATCCCCAGGTGCCGAACTACGTCTCGCGCCACATGCATGATTTTATTCTTCAAAAAGGAATGACCCTGGCCCTCGAACCGATGATCAATGCGGGGGGATTTGCTGTGCGTATTGCTCCGGATGACTGGACGTTTATCACTGCTGATGGCCGTTTGAGTGCCCATTTTGAAGATACGGTGGTCATTACTGATACTGGTGCGGAAATTTTGACAAAGGTGTAGTTTTGATAGAGAGTTTTTAAAGATTGAGAACTTTAAAGAGTCATTTTTTCTTCCCCTGTGTTTCTCTCGAACACTTCTGACTCATTCTGTCGAACAGGGA
>JAUYFO010000032.1 GCA_030690925.1 Candidatus Moraniibacteriota bacterium | reverse complement strand
TATGCGCGCCATCCGCCTCCTCACCGAACTGCACCAGCCCGAAGAAAAGAAAGAGTCGCATCATTGGCACATCGAGGCAGCGACCTTCGCTGCAATCCAAAAACTCGCTCCCAATCTGGCTCACGTCTCCCAAGAACGTATCCGTGATGAACTCGCCAAAATCATCCTCTCTCCCAACCCAGCATTCGGTATTGAGATGCTCCATAGTAGTGGTTTGCTTCACTCCATCCTCCCAGAACTGGAAGTTGGTATCGGGGTCACCCAGAATCTTCACCACATCTACACCGTCTGGGAGCACAACCTGAGAGCTCTCGCTACTTGCCCATCTCCGAAACTTTCCGTCCGCTTAGCCTGTCTGCTGCACGATGTCGGAAAACCACAAACCAAACGTGGCGAAGGATATCATTCCACCTTCTACAACCACGATCACGTCGGTGCTCGCATCACCGAAAAAGCTCTCGCTCGGCTGCGTTTTTCCAAAGAGGTTGTCAAACATGCGACGCTGCTGGTTGATAACCATCTCTTCTACTACAATGTCGGGGAAGTAACCGAAGCTTCTGTGCGTCGTCTCATCAAACGGGTCGGCCTCGAAAACATGGGTGACTTGATGGCGGTACGCATCGGTGATAGACTGGGTTCCGGTGTCCCCAAGGCCAAGCCCTACAAGCTCCGCCATCTGGAATACATGATCGACAAAGTTTCTCAGGATCCGCTCTCGGTAAAAATGCTCACTATCAAAGGCAACGATCTGATGGAAGTCTTTCACCTGCCTGCTTCACCGAAGATCGGCATCTTGCTTGATGTGCTTTTGGCAGAAGTCATCGAAGATCCACAAAAGAACACTCGCGAAACACTTTTGGCCCGAGCCACGGCATTACAGCATCATGATCTCACCGCACTCCGTGCCCTAGCGACAGAAAAAATCCACGAGACTCAAAACAAAAAAGATGCTGCTATCAAAAAGCGTCACTGGGTAGAATGAAAATATCATGAAGATTCTCATCAAAGGTATCAGTGAAAATCCTACCGCCCTGCTCCGGCGAGCCGGCTACACCTTTCAGCACCAAGAGGGTGGTGAAATGAGTTTCATCTACCCCCTCGCCCAGGCAGGCTACCCACGCTTCCACTGCTACACCACTCTTTCTGGCGTCAGCCTCACCCTCAGCCTGCACCTCGATCAGAAGAAACACACCTATGGCGAAACAACGAGACACCATGGAGAATATGAGAACAGCGGCCCAGTACAGGAAGAGGGGGTGCGACTGCTGAAGTTGTTCGGTGAAAAAGCCAGTATTATTTAAGAAAAACTGGTAGACACTAACCGCCTTAGGATAGTACAATGGTGTCATGAGAATGATGAAAAAAGTTGATACTCATTGGTCACCATCACTTGCTTACATCATCGGAATTATCGCTACCGATGGTAATTTGTCCTCCGACCAAAGACATATCACAATCACCTCAAAAGATGAGGATATCCTCATTCTTATCCGTGATAGTTTAAAACTAACTAGTAAGGTAGGGAAGAAATCACGCGGAGCATCTCAAGAGAAAAAATATTCTGTTCTGCAGATTGGAGACAAAAACTTTTACAACTTTTTACTCTCCATCGGACTGACTCCAAACAAGTCAAAGACTATCGGAAAATTATTAGTTCCCCAGCAATATTTTTCTCACTTCTTGCGTGGTTGTATTGATGGAGACGGAAGCATCGGTTCTGTCTCCCACCCCGAAAGTAAACACCAACAGTTACGTATTCGTCTCTATTCTGCTAGTGCCCTCTTTCTACTGTGGATCAAAAAAGAATTAGATCAACAACTCAGTTTACCGGGTGGGTGGATTTATACCTCTCCCGACAAGTCTCTCGGCGCTCTCTCTTATGGAAAGGCAGATTCAACAAAAATCCTTCACTTCATATATAAAAATAAAGGTATTCTCTATTTAAAAAGAAAATTGGATACCGCCGCAGTATTCATGGGCAAGTAGCCGAATTGGTATAGGCGCCAGTCTTAGGAACTGGTTCCGAAAGGAGTGAGGGTTCGAGTCCCTCCTTGCCCACAAAGAGAAAACCGCCCCGGGCTTGCCCTAGGGTGTTTTTCTTTCCTCGCAATTATATTCCTACCGGCGGCGCGCAGAAGAAACCCCCACTTGTTCTGGCAACAACGTAAACAACATGCTCGCCGTAAAGAGCATGAGCACAACACTGAGCAGAATACGGAAAGAGAACATCACCGATGTTGGAATATAAGAAGCAATAGCTGCCAGGTATTTTTTCGAACCCTGGAGTGTCCCCTGAGCAAAACCCTGTTCCCAAAGTTCTAACTGGACACTCGTCGAAAGACGGACTTCCGGTGAGGCCAGAGGGGAAATGCCCCAAATATCACGTAGGGCTTGGCGAATTTCCTGGGATTGAACAACGGAAGCTGTCAGAGCGATATTGTACACGTCGTCCACTCCTTTGGCGGCTGAAAATTTGATGCCACCATTTGTTTCATCTACCGAAGCGCCGTCCACAGTCCACTGGCGATTAGCAACGTTGCCCAAAAATTCAGGGATGAATTGTACCTTCAAGGAAACTTCGGCGCCAGAAAAGCCATTGAGGATAGATTCGCTGTACTCATCGAAAGTAGCCCCCGTCAC
>JAUYFO010000004.1 GCA_030690925.1 Candidatus Moraniibacteriota bacterium | reverse complement strand
AGGGAATATTCTTCGCTGGGATTAAGCATGCCGCTATCAAGGTCATTGCTTCTTACAGCGAGGACCAAATCATTACCTCCGATCCCCGACAGTTACTTGAAATTGAGGAAGCCAAACGTGATTTCGATGCGGCGAATTAAGGACGTTTACCGCTATGGCAGGAGATTATTCTCAGATGATGAGGGGTATCAGAAAGCAAGCAAAGAAGGTGAAATCTTCTGGAGAAAAACCATCCAAGGTGCTCTACCTAGGACTGGGATTTATTGCTCTTTTCAAAGATCTCCTTGATTTTACCGGTGTGGGATCGCTCCCAGGGATCGGGACGGTAGTGACACTCTGTGTCAGTTTTCTGATCTGGATACTTCTTACCATATTTGATCGTTCTGGGGTCAAGACCAATACCAAAATCACGCGGAGTCTACTTATCCTCATTCTGGGATTGGTAGAGGCTATTGGTTTTGGGCTGAATTTTCTTCTCATTGAAACATTTACGGTCATTCTCCTCTACGTCATGGCGCAGAAGGCGTGGAAGAAAGAAGAAAAAAAGTCCCAAGGAGAAAAAGCAGCTCAGACGAATGCTGAAATGATTCGGGAGTATCAGATGACTCGAGCCATGGCGGCTACTGAAGCAGCACGGGTGGAGGAAGAGGCTCAGGCGATGGAGGTTCAGTCCCAGGTGCAACCAGGGGAACAAAATTCTGCTACACCAGCTCCGGTGCCAGCAGCTCCCCGCATGATGAGTGATATGAAGTTGCCTTCGAACGCAGTCGTTCCTCAGGGCGGAACAGAATTTATCGTGGCACCAGCGTTACCGAGAACCTTTGACAGAGAACAAATAAGTCCCGCTCAACCGTTATCTGGAAGTGCGAGTACAATTTCTCCGCCAACCCTCATTCACTCATCTCAGACACAGACTTCAAATGGGTTGACCCCACCACCTTTGCCTGACTGGGCGCGCAACGCTCCGCCACTTCCTAAGAATATGATTCCGCCGCCGCCCGCATGGTCTCCGGATAGCGGTACACCGCCCCCCATGACGCCAGAGTATGGTGTCAATGAGCCGACATGGTCCGGTAAAGAGCGTGGCTTGCCTCCTCCATTGCCTCGAGATGCCTTCAGTCAGGTACCACCCCCACTTCCCCTTCAGCCACCACCCCTTCCAGGAAGGGCATCGGACATGATGACTCCGCCGCCATTGCCAGGCGGTTTTCAGCCGTCGTCTTTATCGGAGAAGTACGGAGGAATTTCTGAAATGAAAGAACGGGTGGCTACGGATACAGATGAGCGGTCAGTGGAGCAAGTGATACGACGCAATAATGTGTTTATCGTACACACTTTTGCGGAGAGCGATGTACAGCATCATAACAGTAATTCTAATGTGTCTGAAAAAGCTACATACGGCGATGACATGGACATTATGTTGGCATTCGAGCCGTCAGTTTCCGCATCATCTATCACTCCTGGAAAAAAATCGCGCCTTTGGTCTCCAAGTGGATTTATACTTGCTGGCGGTCAAATTGGTGAAGTTGGTGGTAGTGATATTGGTTCTGGTGCCAATGGAATTAAGAGCCGCGGAGGTGCGAATTCATCTATTGAACAAATTGACGACTTCATAGGTCGAAGAGGAAAGAAGGATGATGATATATATAAGCAACACGGATCCTACGGCATGAATGAGGCTGTTGTCAATAATCCAGAGGTGTTCGGATTCTTCCAGCAGGCAGAAAGAGATGAAGACGGGCGCTATTGGGCGTATTCTCTCAATACAAAAAAACAGGCTGAAGATGCAAAGGAGAATCCACGGGAATGGAAGGCGGGTATCAGGAAGTGGGAGCCAAGTCCCTATGCGCAGGTTTTTCAAAACAATGTAAAAAACTATGGTAGACGATTTGCTACCGCACAAGAGCGAGGCATTCCATTATATATAATGACCCCAGATCGTGAGGTATACGAATGTCTTGGAGTAAATGATGATGGGACTGTTGAAGTCGGTAAGCCATTGACACCGGAAGAAGTCGCTAAGGGGCGAGCTGGTCTGTCCATAGAAAAAAGAGTGGAAATTGGAGAGAAATTACTTGAAAAAGGAATCTTTCGAGGAGAGGAAAATCAAATCGAGGCAAGACAAGTTATTGAAGATCTTCGTAAACAAGAGTGACTAGTGAGGACTGCATAGAAGTCGAGCCAGTAATTTTTTGATGGTATGATACAAGGGAGTAGATGAAGCAATAAAATCAACCACGATGACAACAGAGATTTTTTTGAATAAACGCTTTATCATAACCGGGTTACTGGTCGTGGCTTCGCTGTTGTTTTTGGGGATTTTCAGTCAGAGCGACAAGGTAGACCCAGTGTTTCAGACTTTGGTAGTGAGCGTGGCTTTTTTCTTGGTAGTTCCGCTGTTGTATAGTAAAATAGTATTGAAAGAGTCCTTGAAAAATCTTGGCTGGCAGTCAGGAAATCTGTTCCTGGGAGTGTTCACCAGTATCATTTCCGTGGGAGTGGCTTTCGCTTTGGTACTTCTCCTTAGTCGCTATACATCGTTTAGCACAGAGTATCTCTTTCCGGTCGTGGTGCAGACCAATTTCCTGTGGTTTCTCGGATATGAGCTTCTCTTGGTGACGGCTATCACCTTGCTCTACGAAGTATTTTTCCGAGGACTGGTCGAGTTGCTCTGGCTACGCTCTTTGGGTATATGGGCCATTTTGTTTCAGACGGGATTATTTGCTCTTCTTCTTTATTTGGCTGGCGATATTTCCTGGCAGCAGGCACCGATTTTGCTCTTTTGTCCTTTTGCTGGACTGATCGCCTACTCTAGTCGGTCAATCTGGTATTCCTGGGGAGCGAGCTGGACCTTTCTTTTTCTGACAGATGTTTTTCTGCTCATGCGCCAATAGGTATGTTTTTATGAGGATATTGTTTCGAAAAAAAAACAAAATTGTAGGGAGCGCTTTTCTGGCGCTGCAACTTTTGGTATCGAGTGCCTTACCGGCCTCGGCCGGCCTTTTCGGTGGCCCCAAGATTCCCACTGCCGCTTCTGTACTCTCGGCGGTGGAGCAGCGCTACCACTTGGATGTGGGTAGTATCCAAAACCAGGGGGAAATGCTTAACGTGGCTGATGGGAAAAAGCCAACGCCAGAGGTTACGTTGTTTTTCAGTCCGAGTGACCCGCGACCGCTCGAGAAAGTGACAGCCAAGGCTTTCCCTATGTATTTTTCTAATAACGAAACAGATCTGTACTACACCTGGTACGTGAAGCATGTGGGGTGTGATCTGAAGAATAACGTCAACGCGGCTACTCAGGACCTGTGTGATCGCGATAGCGACAATGATATTACGGTAGAGGACTGGAAAATTGAGGCGGCTAGAATATTGGCACAAGATGGCTTTGATCAAGCTGATGCTGACTATAGTCAGGATTCCGATAATGATGCCTATCACGCTCGGTCAGGTGGGGATAATAAAGTGAATACACCGGACCATTGTTTTATCAATGATTCTGTCAGTGGAAAAAATTATGAATTGGTGAGTGCCGGGGCCACCATCTCTTTTACTTGTCCTGCTGGGCAAACGGCAGTCTGTATGGAGGGGGAGGGGCAAGTGGACGCGAATACTGTGGACTTCACTAGCTCAGGAAGCGCCTTTTCTTTTTCTGATACGGGGGTTTGTCATCTTGCGGGTACCCCAGCTTGTTCGGCCGGAGGAGTGGCGAGCTGCAATACGGGATCGCCGCGTTGTGTCACCAATCCCAACGGGACGGATTGTGGGAATGCTTTGGCAGCCTGTACCAATTCAAATGTTGTAGCGGCTCCACAGCCGTTTTGCCAGCATCTTTTCCCCAATGCTACTGGACACAAAACAGCACAAGGAGAAGGTGCTAACGGTGCCGCTTTTACTTTTGGGGCGGATGAAGAGGAATTCTGGGGCACCAACCCAACCGATCCTGATACTGCGGACAATGGTAATAAAGACGAAGCCAATATTGCTGGGTTGGGACAAAGTTCTTTCACCTGGAATTATGCCTCTGGGGATCAGGTGGGAGTAGCGATAGAGGGTACCACAATGATTCCTACCAAGTACGGGGATTCATCCGCTATGATCATGTGGGCCCTGGCCAAGAACGACTGCCCCGTAACTGGAAAAGGATCTTTTTTCAAAACGGTAAAGGGCTATTCCGTGGCTATGGATATGGCCAAGATGGACATCAACGACTGTTTGGAACGTAACCTGGTGGATCCGACCGAAGGTGGTCAGGCCAAGAATCTCGAAGTGTCGGTAGTGGCGACCCCGGACAATCCGACCAATGATGCCACAGAAGATGCGGCTGGCGATATGGTTGTAGCTCAGGCCAGTGTCTCCAATGCCTCTCGTGGCACGAACGACACACTGTTTGATTGGGAAGTAATGATTAGTAATAATGCCCAGTTTAGCAATAGCGGTAGGAACGTCACGGCTGTGGTCACAGCTGATTTACAAGACCTGAAATTATTGGGCAATACCAAGGGGTTAGCCCTTGGTACTCTGCGATTGAAAATGGATATGAAGAGTAGTGATTTATTGGGTGGGAGGTTGTTTCGGAATTACCTTACTGGCGGGATCGGATACCTGAAATTTACAGCCAGGGCAAGTGAGAATTTTTCCAGCGGTATTGTTCGCAAAGGGAAGAGTGATGTGATTATGCAGTTTACTTCTACGGACAAGAAAATAAGTGCCTATAAGGCAGCGGCGAGGCTAGCCGGAACCGAGATGCGGGTCGGACTCCCCAACCCTTTGGCCAGCGGCATTATTTGTAATGACCGATCCCTGTATAGAGTAGCTTGCCGTGTCACCAAAAATGAAATCATCGGTTTGCGTATTGATCCAGCCGGTCTTAGTAGTTTTCGCTGGACAATCAATGGAGCAGCCCTGGCTTGTACCAAGGCAGGAGTTTCCTCGGACTGTGGAGAAACAGAGCAGAACCACGTCAACTTCTTCCCGGTTTCCGGTGATGTCGGTGACACCTATACGGTAGCACTGACAGCCAGTGATATTCTCACCGGCAATACCGTGACGCTCACCCGCTCATTTCATATAGTCGCTCCGACGATGATCATCGTGTCAGACGATAGTGCCACGGCCTGGCCGAAGTATCTTGG
>JAUYFO010000023.1 GCA_030690925.1 Candidatus Moraniibacteriota bacterium | reverse complement strand
TCCAGCGCCGCCCAGACGGTACTGGCAGAAATGTATCGAGGCGGAGACGGAGATACCGATCCTACCCACATCATTGATCGGCTCAATCTGGGCCAGGTGAGCGATACGGCGGCCCTGGAAAAGGCGGTGGCAGCTGTGATGGAACGAAACGAACAGTCCGTGGCCGACTATAAAGCTGGAAAGCAGAACGCCTTGCAATATTTGATGGGACAGGTGATGGCCGAGACCAAAGGTAAAGCTAATCCTCCGATGGTCCTTGCAATGCTGAAAGAAAGACTGACGGTCGGGAATTAGAGGTACGTAATCAGTTACGTAACGAGTTATGTAATTCCGTAAGGCTGAACACTTCTTCGGGCTTGGTAACCCAGTGGATGCGGGCGCTCATCTTCTCAAAACGGCGCAACCAGGTGAGTTGACGCTTGGCGTAGTGGCGGATTTCGAACTCGAGGCACTCCTCCATTTCCTTTCTGGAAATTTTTTTCTGGAGGAGTAGAGCGACATATTTGTATTCTAGTCCGAAGCTTTCCAATCTCTTCCAACTGAGGTCTTCTTCCCGTAGTTTTTTTACTTCGGCGATCATGCCTCTTTTGAGGCGTTTCTCCAGACGCAACTTGATATTTTTGTAGAGTGTGCTTTGATCCGGACTGAGAGCAAGAATAACGGAATCCTGATTCTTGATACCTGATTCTTGATTTTTCTGTAGTGGAGGGACCTTTCCGAGAGCCTGTACAATTTCGAGGGCTCTGATTAAACGTACTTTATTTTTGGCATCGATATTTTTGGCTCGAGCAGGGTCCTTTCGTTTGAGACGTCGGAAGAGTACTTCGGTGGAAAGTTTTTCGAGAACTTTGCGCAATGTGGGATTGGGCTTCACCGCCGGAAAGAGGTGGTCTTCGAGGAGCGCCTGGATCCAGAATCCAGTGCCGCCGCAGATGATAGGGGTCTTGTCACGCTGCTTGATGTCTACCAGAGCTTTTTTGGCATCGCGAATGAAATGGGTGACGTTATAAGTTTTCTTCGGACTAGCCACGTCGATGAGATGGTGTCGAATTCCTTCGGAGAAATAGATATTCTTCTTTGGTTGTTTAGAAATTAGAAATTGGGAATTAGAAATTCTGGTAAGGTCCCGTGGGACCTTACCAGTTCCTATGTCCATGCCGCGGTAGACCTGACGGCTGTCGGCGGAGATAATTTCGCCATCGTACTTACGTGCTAGGGTAATAGCCAAATCCGACTTCCCAGAAGCCGTCGGACCCATGATGACGATAGTTTTTTGGAGTGTTTTTGACATCGGACTAGTATGCCACATTTTTCATTTTTGACAAAGAAAAAGAGTTGAAGAGCCCTCTGTCTTCCTATGGGAAAAACCATGAGGAAGCAAGCGTCATACAACAGACTCTACCCCGGCGATGGCCCTTATCTGGTCGAGGTGGTCTTCTTTTGGGTTGAGTGAAAAGGTGGTTTCGATGGTGGATCCCTGGATACGGATGGCCACTTTTCTTTTTCCAGCGGGGATATTTTGGAAGAGCTGCGAGAGGAGTTCGATAGTTTGCATCGGGGCTGTACCAGAGAGAGTAATCAAAAGCGAATCCTCAGGTACTTCGGGGATTGGTTCTGGTCGAACGAGTTTCGTGCGTGTGGCTTCAGCGCGAGCGAATTGAGAGAGGGTGTCAGGGGAGATTTTCTCAACGCTTTCAGCCATGCATTTGAGGGTGCCATCTTTTTGTGAAATACGGGCATCGACGATGACCACCTCCCCAGGAATCCAAGATTCTCCAGTGCGTTCCGCCGCTTTACCAAAGACGAGCATTTCGACACGTCCGGTCATATCTTCCAGCCCGACAAAAAACATGGTGCTGCCAGTTTTGGTGAGAATTTTGCGCACAGTAGTAATGACGCCGCCGAGTCGAACACGAGCGCCTTCGCTTTGTTTTTCCAGTGCCCCAAGAGGTGTTGCTGCCTTATTGAAATACTCTTGATATTCACTGGTCGGGTGATCACTGACGTAGAGGCCGAGCAATTCTTTCTCCCAGATGAGACGTGTTTTTTTATCGGCTGGAGTAGTTGGCACGAGCAAAATCTTGCTTACTGGCATGGCCATGTCGCCAAAGAGGCTACCGGCATGCGTTTCCGATATGGTTTTGAGATTCTTGCCGTGTTTCAAGATAGCATCAAGGTTGTCGAGCAGAAGCTTGCGTTCCCCGAAGTCTTCCAGCGCTCCTACTTTGATCAGTGCTTCGATAGATTTCTTATTGAGGTCTTTGGTGTGGATGCGCTCGACGAAGTTTTCTAATGTAGTGTAAGTCCCATTGCGTTTTCTTTCCTCGACGATATCTTGGGCGACTAGGTGACCGACGTTTTTGATGGCGTTGATACCAAAGCGCATTCGTTCTTTTGTGTCATCACCTAAGATGACGGCAAAAGCCTCAAAGCTTTCGTTGATGGATGGAGGGAGCACTGCGATACCCATTTCACGGGTTTCTGTTACTTCGATAGCGATGCGATCAATGTTGTCTTGGTCGGAGGTGAGAAGAGCAGCCATGAATTCTGCGGGGTAGTGGGCTTTCAGGTAAGCTGTCTGGTATCCGACCATGGCGTAGCAGGCGGCATGAGAACGGTTGAAACCGTAGCCGGCAAATGGTTCGATGAAGGCAAAGACTTTTTCACCGATGTTTTTTCCGACACCAGTAGTGATACAGCCTTCGATAAACTTTTCACGTTGCTCAGCAACGAGCTCCTTAATTTTCTTGCCGACTGCCTTGCGGAGGACATCGGCTTCTCCGAGAGAAAACCCTGCTAAGTCACGAGCAATTTGCATGAGCTGTTCCTGATAGACGGCGACGCCGTAGGTATTCTTGAGGATCGGTTCCAGTTTCGGGTGGAGGTATTTGACGGTTTTGGTGCCGTGTTTGCCACCGATGAAGTCCGGGATGTAGTCCATCGGCCCCGGACGATAGAGAGCCACCATAGCGATGATATCTTCGAAGACGGTTGGTTTCAGTTGTTTGAGATAACGTTTCATGCCGGAGCTTTCCAGTTGGAAGACCCCGGTGGTACGGGCATCTTGTAAAAGCTTGTAGGTCAGTTTATCATCGAGCGGGATTTTTTCGATGTTGATATCAATACCTTTGGTTTTTCTGACAATGCGGAGTGTGTTTTGGATGATAGTGAGATTTTTGAGGCCAAGAAAGTCCATTTTGAGGAGACCTATTTTTTCCACAGCGTTGGCTTTGGTGGAGGCGGCATACTGGGTGACGACTCCCTCGCGTGACCCCGACACCCGCTGGAGAGGCGTGTAGTCGGTGACGGGGTCTTTGGTGATGACGACGCCACAGGCGTGCATCGAAGCATGGCGCACCAGACCTTCCAACTTCATGGCGGTATCGATCAATTTTCTGACATCGGTACTGCTCCCATACCATGCCTGAAATTCTGGCACCTCTGCCAGTGCTTTGTTTATTGAAGTAAACATGGGAATCATTTTGGATGTTTTGTCACAGAGCTCATAAGGATAGCCAAGCGCCCGGCCGACATCACGGACGGCGGCTCGAGCGGCCATGGTTCCGAAGGTAATAATCTGAGCCACATGATCGTTGCCATATTTCTCCCGGACGTAGTTCAACACATCATCGCGGCGATCGTCGGCGAAGTCCATGTCGACATCAGGCATAGAGATACGCTCTGGGTTGAGGAAGCGTTCGAAGAGAAGATTGTACGAGATAGGATCGAGATCGGTGATGCTGGTGAGATAGGCGACGAGTGATCCGGCAGCCGATCCACGTCCTGGGCCGACGACGACGCCGTTATTCTTGGCCCAGTTGACGAAGTCCTGAACAATTAAGAAGTAGGAAGCGAATCCGGTTTTTTTGATAACGTCGAGTTCATAGTTCAAGCGGGTGACATACTCTTCGCCCATGTCCGTATCGCCGAAACGTTTCTTCATGCCGAGGTCGCAGAGTTCTCGCAGGTAACCGTCAGCGGTCTTCCCTTCTGGGAGAGGAAAGGAGGGGAGATGGTTTTCCCCCATCTGGATAGTAACGTTGCAGGCATCGGCTATCTTTTGGGTGTTCTCAATAGCTTCTGGGATATCGGCAAAAATTTCTGTCATCTCGGTAGGGGAGCGGAGCGAGAGGTCTAACTCCTTCATGCTGAAACGTTCGTGGTCTGTCACTTTTTTATTATCGCGTATACACAGGAGAATGTCCTGAGTTTCGGCATGCTCCCGTTTGACATAGTGCGCATCGACAGCGGCCACTACAGGGATGCCAGTTTCCTTGCTTATCTGGATCAGACCTTGGTTCACAGCGATCTGGTTTTCGTTTTCCGTATGTGGTCCCAATTCCAAATAGAAATTGTCTTTCCCAAAAATATTCTGATATTCGAGGGCGACCGCTTTGGCGCGTGCGTAGTTCCCATAAATGATTTCTGACGGCACTTCGCCTGACAGTGAACCGGAAAGAGCGATCAGTCCTTCGTGGTATTGTCGGAGAAGCGCTTTGTCAGCGCGGGCTTTGTAGTAAAAACCATCAAGCTGGGCGATGGAGATGATCTTCATCAGGTTCTTGTAGCCCACGTTGTTTTTGGCGAGGAGTACCAGCTGTGTGCGTCTGCGGTCTTCGGAAGTGTTGTTTTTGCTGGAGAGGTCTTTGCAGACAAAAATCTCGGCACCGATGACCGGTTTGATGCCGCATTCTTTCGCTTTGCTGTAGAATTCTACGGTGCCGTACATGGCTGAAGTATCGGTGAGAGCAATAGCCGTCATGCCGTATTCTTTGGCCTGTACCAAAAGTTCCTCGATTTTCGGCAGGGCGGTGAGGAGACTATAATGGGAGTGGACGTGAAGATGAGTGAAGTTCATAATGTCTAACACCTAATATCTAATTTCTAATTAAAACTCTCGCGTAAAGTTCTGGTCTCTGTTAGAAATTAGGAATTGGAAATTAGAAATTTTAAAAACAAAAACACCTGACGTTATGAAAGGTGTAACAATGAAGTATGGTGAGTAATTGGCATAGGTTTCGATTCCCTCATAGCCCGGACGAATCACTGGGTTTTGCAGGGAAGTTATCTGCTGGTAGTATAGCAGCTTTTTTGGAGAATGAAAAAGCCCGCGCATTGAATGACCTAAAATGACACCGAAGCCACACTGTATGAATGATGTAATACAGCACTGAAAGGAGTAGATTGGGAGGTTGTTACCAACCTAACCCACGTCTCTCTATGAACCG